>JAYRLX010000286.1:0-5221 GCA_041905125.1 Caulobacter sp.
TATCCAACCTCGGTTTCCGTGTCAAATCGTTTCTTGCAGAAACTCTCCGACTTTTTTCCGCCAGCCGGCCCGGAGGGCTTTCGGCGGAGCCGGCAGCTTCTAAAGAAGTCACCGGAGCCAGTCAAGCATCTTTTTCAAAAGAAAGAGAAGCTCTTCTGGAGTGAAATACTTCAGCAACCTTGCGGAGGCCTTTGTATTTCAGGGAGCGCGGCTTCTAGCGAAACCGAATTCCCAGGTCAACCGCCTCTCTTTTCTTTTTCTCTACTTGCAACCGAGGCCGCTTTAGAGAGCAAAAGCCACCCGAAGCGCGCCGAGAGGAGCGCCAAGACGTGGAAGAGATTCGATTGAGGCTGCGGAACTTAGCGATCTGCCTTCCGAAACGCAAGCCCCGAGAGGCGAAGGTTTCGTCCGACGGCCGCGGCCCCGAAGCGAGGGGCGGCTTCTAGAGGCCCCTCCCCGGCCCGGCAAGCCGGAAATCGGCATTTTATCCCCAGATCGGCTATTCCTCTGTGCATGAACAGCGTCACCCAAGGCTTGCGTCGCGACGATGCGTCGCCCAGAAGGCTGAACGCTCTTTAAGAGACGCGCCCATAAAGGTCGCGCCCTGGCGCGCTTGAACAAGGTCACCGGCGTCCATGTTGTCCCAGAAGGCGCGCTACGCCCTGCGCGCGATGATCGAACTGGCCCGCGAGAACGGGCAGGTCACGGCCGGCGAGCTGGCCGAACGCGCCGACGCGCCGCGCAAGTTCCTGGAAGCCATCCTGCTGTCGCTTTCGCGCGAAGGCCTGGTGATCAGCCGGCGCGGCAAGTTCGGCGGCTATATATTGGGACGCTCGCCCGAGCAGATCAGCTTCGCCGAGATCATCCGGCTGGTCGACGGCCCCCTGGCCCTGACCCCCTGCGTCAGCCGCACCGCGTTCCGGCGCTGCGAGGACTGTCGTGACGTCGCCACCTGCGCGCTGCGCGAAGCGCTTCTGAAGGCGCGCGACGCCACCGCCGCCGTCCTTGAGGGCTATAGCCTGGCCGACGCCGCCCAGGGCGCCGGCGCGGAGATGATCGAGGGCTGAAGCAGCAGCCCTCTCTCCTCTCTATAGAGCGCTCGGCGTCAGCCGGCGGCGATATAGGCCTTCAAGCCATCGGCCTCGGCCAGGGCCTCGTTGATCTTGTGCTTCACGAGGTCGCCGATCGAGATGATGCCCGCAAGACGCCCGCCCTTCACCACCGGCAGGTGGCGGATCCGCCGATCGGTCATTCGCTCCAGCAGGGCGTCGACCGTCTCGTGCGGCTCGGCGAAGATCACCTTGGCGCTCATGCAGCTGGAGATCGGCTTGGTCAGGGCCGCGGCCCCTTCCTTGGCGATCACCCGGACGATGTCGCGCTCGGACAGGATGCCGACCACCGCTTCGGTCTCGTCGACCACCACCATGGCGCCGACGCGACGGGTGTGCAGAAGCGCGGCCGCGGCGCCGACGGTCTCCTGGGGGGAGGCCGTGAACACCAAATCACCCTTGTCCTTGAGGATTTGAGAAATCAGCACTGAGCTACCTCCCTTGTTCTTTATGGAACGAGGGTCTCGCAAACAGGCTCCGGGATCAATGGGGATCGCGCGGCGCGGGATCGGCGGGTTCGCCCCAAGCCGCGAAGGGACCGATCAGGAGGACGCCGGCGGCGAAGCCGATCAGGTGAGCCTCCCAGGCGACGCCCGCCCCTCCCCCGGTCAGCAGGCCGCCGGCGACGGCCATGACAAGATTGACCACCAGCCAGCCCAGCCCCATCGACAGGACCTGCGGGCCGAACATCGGGCCAAGACCTCCTCGCCCGTCCATGGTGCGGGCCGCCGCGCCCATCAGGCCCGACACCGCGCCCGAGGCGCCGACCACCGGCCCGACGCCCTCGGGATGTAGCATCGCGTAGCCGAGGCCCGAGACGATCCCGCACGCCATATAGAAGAGCCAGAAGACCGCGCCGCCGCGCGCGCCCGTTCCCAACAGGCGGGCCACCGGCGCGCCGAAGGCGATCGCGAAGGACGCGTTCATGAAGGCGTGCAGCCAGCCGCCATGCACGAACATCATGGTCACGACCCCGGTCCAGTGGCCGGCCCAGAAATCCTTGGGGACCAGGGCCAGCGACAGGATCGTCGGCTCGTCCGCCTTCATCAGGAACGCGGTCGGGATCAGGATCGAGGCTGCGGCCAGCAAGGCGGGCCAGGGCGCGTTGAAGATCGGTTCTGGACGTTCACGCGCCATCGCTACTCAATCCTGGACCGGGCGACTGAATCGCGGCCCGCGTCCTGACGACTTATCTAGTGAGGTCCGGCGCCGGCACAAAGCAAAGACGGCGCCGGACTGATCAGGCCAGGCCGCCGCTTGACCGTGATCGGCCATCGCCGGAACGCCGCGCGCCCCAGCTCGCGACCTTCGCCAGCAGCGCGCGGGCGTCGATCGGCTTGCCGACATGATCATCCATGCCGCTGGCGCGATAGAAGGCGATCTGATCGGGCAGCACGTTGGCGGTCAGGGCGATGATCGGCGTCGAGGCCGCCTCGCTGTCGAGATCTCGGATCGCGCGCGTCGCGGCCAGGCCGTCCACGCGGGGCATGTGCACGTCCATCAGCACGAGATCATAGGCGCCGGCGCGCACCGCCTCGACCGCCGCGACGCCATCGGCGACGGTCTCGACCTGATGGCCTAGCGCTCGGATCAAGGTTCCGATCAGTTCGCGATTGGCGTCGTTGTCGTCGGCGACCAGAATCCGCAGGGCTCTCGCCGGAGTTGGCTGAGCGTCCTCCAACGCTGTCGCGGGCGCCGCCGCCACGGGAAAGTCCGCCACGCACCAGAACCGCGCGCCCTGGCCCGCGACGCTGTCGACCCCGATCTGGCCGCCCATCAGCGCGATGATCTCCTTGCTGATGGCCAGACCCAGGCCCGTGCCGCCGAACCGGCGAGAGACGTCGGGACCAGCCTGGGCGAAGCGATCGAAGACCTGATCCAGCATCGCCGCCGGAATGCCGACGCCCGTGTCGGAAACCGAAAGCTCGATCCGCTCGACGCCCGGTGCGGCCGCCGGCCGCCGCTCGACGGCCAGGGTGATCCCTCCCGCCTGGGTGAACTTGACCGCGTTGCCCAGGAAGTTGACCAGCACATGGCGCAGCCGCTCCGGATCGCCCTCCAGCCATTGAGGGCAGTCGGGATCGATGCGGACCGCCAAGGCGAGCCCCTTGGCCAGGGCGGCCGCCTCGAACATGCCCGCCGCGCGCCGGGCCAGGTCCGGCAGGTCGAACGGCTTGCGCTCCAGGTCGACGCCGCCCGCCTCCAGCTTCGAGAAGTCGAGGACGGCGTTCAAGGTCTCCAGCAGCATGGCGCCGGCGTCCTGGATGCGGCACAGGTGGCGCTTCTGATCGTCATCGAGGCGCGTGTCCGCCAGCAACTCGGCGAAGCCGAGGATACTGGTCAGCGGCGTCCGAAGCTCATGGCTCATATTGGCCAGGAAGGCTTGGCGCGCCGCGGCCGCGGCCTCGGCCCGCTCGCGCGCGTCGGCGAGGGCGGCCTGGGCCTCGACCTCGTCGGTAATGTCGTTCTCATTGACCAGGACGCAGGGCTCGCCGGTCATCGGATCGGGCGTTCGACGGATCGTGAGGCTGTGCCAGCGCGGACCGCCCGCCGTGACCACGCGGTATCCGCCCTCGATCACCTCGGCGTCCAGAAGCGCGCTCCAGAGGATTTGCCCCGCCTCGGCGTCGGCGAAGATGTCGGCGAAGCGGACGTCGCGCGCCGGATAGGCGGCCAGGGCGGCGGGATTGCCGAACAGGCGGCGTCCTTCGGCGTCATACAGCGTCACCAGCGCGCTGGTGTGGCGCAGGGCTTCGATCGCCCGCTGCTCCTCGGCTTCGGGCAGCAGCCGCACGCCTTCGCAGAGAATGGCCGGCCCGCCATCGGGCAGGCTGATCCGCGAGATCATCGTATTGACCGTGACCGCGTCGCCATTGGGATAGAAGGTCCAGCGCTCTTCCACCGCGCCGCCGCTCTCGAGGCGCGTCGCCAGATCGCTCATCCGGGCGCGAACGGCGGGGGATGAGGCGGAGAAGTCGCGGGAGCGCAAGGCTTCGAGGGACGGCGCGCGCCACAGCTCCAGCGCCGCGCGGTTCGCATACAGCGTGCGCTTGCGGACGTCGTCAAAGACCCAGACCGGTCGGCGCAGGGCGTCGAAATCCAGCGCGAGCGACGCCTGGACTTCCGAAGCCACGATGCTGTCGACGCTAGACTTCAAGACACGCCATTCCGCTTTACGTAAAATAGACTCCTAGCAAAACCGCGTTCTGCGTCCCGTTAACGGGGGAATTTGTCGCACCCCGCGACGAGCGCGCGGGTCCCGCGTGGCCGACTGACCGCGATTTGCCGTTTCCTCCGACGCGCGCCTGGGATAGGGCCTCGCCTTCGCGATCCTCCCGCTCCATATCCGTGACGACCATGGCCTCTCCGACCCGCGCGCCCGTACTCGCCCTCAAGGACGTCCGTCTCGCCGACGGCGCCAAGCCGCTGTTCGACGGCGTCGACCTGGCGCTGGAGCCGCGCGTGCGCGCCTGTCTCGTCGGCCGCAATGGCGCGGGCAAGTCGACCCTGCTGAAGATCCTGGCCGCCCAGGGCGTCGAGGCCGACAGCGGCGAGCGCTCGGTCCAGCCCGGGGCCAAGGTCGTCTATGTCGGCCAGGAGCCGGAGATCAACGGCGAGACCCTGCTGGACTACGCCACCGCCGGCGGCGCGCAGGACTACGAGGCCCAGGCCGCCCTGACGGACTTCGGCCTCGCCCCCGACAAGTCGGCCAAGGGCCTGTCCGGCGGCGAGACGCGGCGCGCCGCCCTCGCCCGCGCCTTCGCCGAGCAGCCGGACGTGCTGCTGCTGGACGAGCCGACCAACCACCTCGACATCTTCGCCATCCAGACGCTGGAAGAAGAGCTGGCCGCCTCGAAGTGCGCGGTGCTGATCGTCAGCCACGACCGCGCCTTCCTGAACCGAGTGACCGAGCGCTGCTTCTGGCTGGAGCACCGCAAGATCCGCCGCCTGGACAAGGGCTTCGCCGAGTTCGAGGCCTGGGCGGACAGCGTGATGGCGGCCGAGGCGGAGGAAGCGCGCCGTCTGGACAAGGTTCTGGAGCGCGAGAACGCCTGGCTGGCGCGCGGTGTCCAGGGCCGGCGAGCCCGCAACGAAGGCCGGCGCCGGGCGCT
>JAYRLX010000287.1:0-2431 GCA_041905125.1 Caulobacter sp.
CGCTCATCATCGCCTCGTCCAGCGTGGTGCGGCCGGCGGTGTCGAGGATCAGGACGTCGTAGCCGCCCAGCTTGGCGGCCGTGACGGCGCGCTTGGCGATGTCGACGGCGCTCTGGCCAGCGACGATCGGCAGGCTCTCGACGCCGACCTGCTGGGCCAGCAGGGCCAGCTGCTCCATGGCGGCCGGGCGGCGGGTGTCGAGCGAGGCGACCAGGACTTTCTTGCGCTCAGTCTTGTTCAGACGCAGCGCCAGCTTGCCGGTGGTGGTGGTCTTGCCCGAGCCCTGCAGGCCGGCCATCAGGATGATGCTGGGCGGGTTCAGCGCCAGATTCAGGCCGGTCGGAACGTCACCGCCCAGCATGTCGACCAGGCCATCATAGACGATCTTGACCACCTGGTCGGCCGGCTTGACCGAGCGGATGACCGCCTCGCCCGAGGCCAGTTCCTTGGCCTTGCTGATGAAGTCCTTGACGACCGGCAGGGCGACGTCGGCCTCGAGCAGGGCGACGCGGACCTCGCGCAGCGCCTCGTCGATGTCCTTCTCGGACAGCACGCCGCGACCGCCGAGGCGTTCGAAGACGCCGGAAAGTCGCTCTGTAAGGCCGTCGAACATGTCGAACCCTGTTGAATACACGGCTCCAAACGCCATCAGCCCCCGTGGACGATCACGTCGACGGGGGTCCTCGCCGTCCTCGTCCGGATGGATCCTGGGCTACCAGGCCGGGGTCGTGACGGTGGAGGCGCTGCTGATAAAGCGCCGGAAGCCGGGGCTTATGCACGGAAAGGGTGGAAGAGTCCAGCAGGCGGGCGGTTACGCCATGCCTAGGAAGTCGCGCTTGCCGATCTCGACCCCGTTGTGGCGCAGGATCGCGTAGGCGGTCGTAAGGTGGAAGTAGAAGTTCGGCTGGGCCTGACCCTGGAAATAGGCCAAGCCCTTGACCACGCTGGTCTCGCCGCGGCGGGTCAGGGTGATGTCGCGATCTTCCGCGCCGGCGAAGGCGCTCGGATTCAGCCCTTCGACATAGGCGATGGCGCGATCGATGCGGGCGATCAGTTCAGCGAAGCTGGTTTCGACGTCGTCCCAGGCCGGAACCTCTTCGCCGGCTAGACGCGCGCAGCAGCCCTTGGCGAAGTCGGTGGCGATCTGCACCTGGCGGATCAGCGGGAACATGTCGGGATAGAGCCGGGCCTTCAGCAGAGCGTCCGGGTCCCATCCCTTGGCCTCGACGAAGGCGGCGGCCTTGCTCAGGACGCCCTTCAGACCCTTCAGCCCCTGGACAAAGACGGGCGCGCTGGCCTGGTGGATCGAGATCGACATGGGAAGCTCCGGTGGTGCGATGCGCCTAGATAGGGCCCATGCCTGGCGACCGGAAGCGGAACGGTTGGTGGAAGCTGTGGGTTTTGAGCCTCGAAATCAACCGACGAGGTCTCCCATGAAAGTCAGCGACGCCATGACCAGCCAGGTCTCGGTCGCCCGTCCCACCGACACGATCCGCCAGGTCGCCGAGACCATGGCCAAGGTCGACAGCGGCGTCGTGCCGGTCGTCGACGACGGCAAGGTCGTCGGCCTGGTCACCGACCGCGACATCGTCCTGCGCGTGGTCGCCGAGGGCCGCAGCTTTGATGCGCCTGTCTCCGAGGCCATGTCCGACGGCGAGGTGCTGAGCGTGAAGGAAGACGACATCCTGGCCGACGCCACCGCCAAGATGGCCAACCACCAGGTGCGCCGCCTCGTGGTGCTGAACGACGCCGGCGCGCTGCGAGGCATCCTTTCGCTGGGCGACGTCGCCAAGGATTACGGCGCCAAGCAGGTCGGCAAGACCCTGGAGGAAATCTCCCAGGAGCCCAGCGAAGCGAACACGTAGGAGTGTGAGGTTTATCACCTTGCACAATTATGGATTGTGATAGCCAGAAATTCGCCCTTGAGGCGAAAACAACAGGGAGGCTATCATGTCCAAGTTTCTCAACGTGGCTGGCGCTTTTGCGACCGTCGTTGCAGGCGTCATGCTTTCCGCTTCCACGCCGGCGGCCGCCGCCAGCGGCTTCCAGAATACGTGTTCGAACATCGCGTTCGCCTATGACTCGTCAAGCAATGCGACCTTGACCGCGATGTGCTTGCGCGCCGATGGCTCGGCGAACGGCAGCCGGTTGGTGCTGGTCGGGATTTCCAACCAGAACGGCAAACTGGTTCAGGGCTCCGGCGCCAGCACCTTCCAGAAGAGCTGCGGCAGCATCACGATCTCCACCAGCGCCAGCGGCGCTACGCTGTCGGCCCTTTGCCGGAACCAGGGCGGCGCGAGCAGCGCCACGAGCCTGCCGCTGAACAACATCGGCAATAACAATGGCAACCTCACCTACTGAGGTCGGCCTGGACTAAAGAAAAGGGGGGCGGCGCGCGGGGCCCCCCCTCAAGGAACAGGCGGTGGCCCCC
>JAYRLX010000287.1:2441-5213 GCA_041905125.1 Caulobacter sp.
TCCTCGCGGAGCCGCCCTTCTCGTATCAGGCTGTCGCCCGATCCAAGGCCAGGAGCCTTAGACCAGCGAGCTGTCGATCGCCTTGCAAGCTTCCATCAGGCCCTTCACCGACTCGACGGACTTGGCGAACATCGCCTTTTCCGCGTCGTTGGTTTCGAACTCGACGATCTTCTCGGCGCCGCCGGCGCCGATCACGACCGGAACGCCCACATAGAGGTCCTTCAGGCCGTATTGGCCGGTCAGGTAGGTGGCGCACGGCAGGACGCGCTTCTTGTCCTTCAGGTACGAGGTCGCCATGGCGATGGCGCTCTCGGCCGGGGCGTAGAAGGCCGAGCCGGTCTTCAGCAGAGCGACGATCTCGCCGCCGCCCTTGCGGGTGCGGTCGACGATGGCGTCCAGCTTTTCCTGGGTCAGCCAGCCTTGCTTGACCAGTTCCGGCAGCGGCAGGCCGCCGACCGTCGAGTGACGGACCATCGGGACCATGTCGTCGCCGTGGCCGCCCAGGGTCCAGGCGTGGATGTCTTCGACCGAGACGCCGGTGGCTTCGGCCAGGAAGTAGGCGAAGCGGGCCGAGTCGAGGACGCCGGCCATGCCGATGACCTTTTCCTTCGGCAGGCCCGAGAACTGCTGCAGGGCCCAGACCATCGCGTCGAGCGGGTTGGTGATGCAGATGACGAAGGCGTTCGGGGCGTGGGCCTTGATGCCTTCGCCGACGGCCTTCATGACCTTCAGATTGATGCCCAGCAGGTCGTCGCGGCTCATGCCCGGCTTGCGCGGCACGCCGGCGGTCACGATGCAGACGTCGGCGCCGGCGATGTCGGCGTAGTCGTTGGCGCCCTTCAGGGCGACGTCCTTGCCGAACACGGCCGAGGCTTCGGCGATGTCCAGCGCCTTACCCTGCGGGGTGCCTTCGGCGATGTCGAACAGGATCACGTCGCCCAGCTCTTCGCGAGCGGCGATGTGGGCCAGGGTGCCGCCGATCATGCCGGCGCCGATAAGGGCGATCTTCGCGCGAGCCATGGGGTCTCCATCAAGGCTGTGGACAGTGAAATGTCGCGCGCGGTCTAGACCTGTCGCGCCCCGGCCTCAAGCCCCCTTTCCCGTTTCGCTGCACTGCGGCAAAGATGCGTGAACAACGATAATTCAGAGCAGGGGGCGAAAGCCGTGGCGACGAAAACTGATCCAGGCAACTTCTTCGAGGACTTCAAGCTGGGCCAAAGGCTGGTCCACGCCACGCCTCGGACGATCACGGCGGGCGACGTGGCGCTGTATACGGCGCTTTACGGTCCGCGCTTTTCGCTGTTCTCGTCGGACGAATTCGCGAAGGCCTGCGGCCTTATGTCCTCGCCGGTCGATCCGCTGATCGCCTTCCACGTCGTGTTCGGCAAGACCGTGCCGGACATCAGCCTGAACGCCGTCGCCAATCTGGGCTACGCCGAGGGCCGGTTCCTGGCCCCGGTGTTCCCGGGCGACACCCTGACCGCCGTCTCGGACGTCATCGGGCTGAAGGAGAATTCCAACCGCAAGACCGGCGTCGTCTATGTCCGCACGACCGGGACCAACCAGCGCGGCGAGGCGGTGCTGAGCTATGTGCGCTGGGTCATGGTCCGAAAGCGCGACGAAGCCGCCGAGATCGCCGAGCAGACCGTCCCGACCCTGTCGACCGCCGTCGCCCCCGCCGATCTCGTCCTGCCGCCAGGCCTCGATTTCTCCGGCCATGACTGGGCCCTGGCCGGGGCGCCGCACGCCTTCGAGGACTATGAGATCGGCGAGAAGATCGACCACGTCGACGGCATGGCGGTCGAGGAGGCCGAGCACCAGATGGCCACCCGCCTGTGGCAGAACACGGCCAAGGTGCACTTCAACCAGTTCGAGCGGGCCCGCGACCCGTCCGGCCGCCGCCTGGTCTATGGCGGGGTGGTGATCTCGACGGCCAAGGCGCTGTCGTTCAACGGCCTGCAGAACGCCGGCCTGATCCTGGCGATCAACGGCGGCCGGCATGTGAACCCGTTCTTCGCCGGCGGCACGGTGTTCGCCTGGAGCGAGGTGCTGGACAAGGCCGACCTGGGATCCGCCGGCGCCCTGCGGCTGCGGCTGGTGGCGACCAAGGACGCGCCCTGCGCCGAATTCCCGGACAAGGGCGCCGAAGGGGTCTACGATTCCGCGGTGATCCTCGATTTCGACTACTGGGCGGCGGTTCCCAAGCGTGACTGACTTTGTTCTTGACCCAGCGTTCGTGGCGACCTCGCATCTGGTCGCCAATCTTCCCCTTTGCGAAGTCCGCCTGCAGGACGACGTCCGCTATCCGTGGCTGGTCCTGATCCCGCGCCAGCCAGGCCGGACCGAGATCGAGCAACTGGACGTCGGCCATCGGCTGCAGCTGATGGAGGAGATCGTCCTGGCCGGCGCCGCAGTCCGGGCGATCGGCGCGGCGCTCGGCCTGGAGGTCGAAAAGCTGAATGTCGGCGCCCTGGGCAATGTCACGGCCCAGCTGCACGTCCATGTCGTCGGCCGACGGCGGGACGATCCGGCCTGGCCGGGGCCGGTCTGGGGCCACAGCGCCGCGGTCCCTTACGGCCAGGACGCGCTGGAGGCGGCGATCACCGCGGCCGAGGAAGTACTGGAAAACTAGCGCTTCTTCTTCCGGGTAGAGACCTTCTTGCCCTTGGCCTTGGACGCCTTGCCCTTCTTCAGGGTCGAGGCCTTGCCCTTGCGGGCGGCGGCCGCGCACTTGGCCTTGGCCGCCTTCAGCGCCTTGCCCTTCTTGCCCTT
>JAYRLX010000288.1:0-5209 GCA_041905125.1 Caulobacter sp.
CTTCTGCGACGAGGGCGGCGGCGCCAGGCCGGCGATCGAGGCCCTGGCGGGGACCGGCGCGCCGGCCGCGATCCTGATCGGCCCCGAGGGCGGCTTCGCGCCCGAGGAACGCGAACGGCTGCGAGGACTTTCCTTCGTCACGCCGGTGTCGCTGGGGCCTCGCATCCTGCGCGCCGACACCGCCGCGATCTCGGCCATGACGCTTTGGCAGGCGGCGGCCGGGGACTGGCGATAGAATTAAGCTCAAGGTCGCCCCTTGAGGTTCGCAAAGAAAACGCCCAACTGGGCGTGACCGAGTAGTATCGCCGTCGGCGGAGAGCATGGGCCCTCTCCTCCTGCAGCATCGCAACCCTGGGGAGGGACGGCTTGCATGGCCGACATCGCTAGCGTCCAGGAGCGTCCGCTGACGCTCTCCGAGCTGACCGACTATTTCGCGCGGGGCTGCAAGCCCAAGGCGGCGTTCCGTGTGGGCGCCGAGCACGAGAAGTTCGGCTTCTACCTGAACTCGCACGCTCCGGTTCCCTACGAGGGGGACAAGGGTATTCACGCCCTGCTGACCGGCCTGCAGCGCTTTGGCTGGACGCCCGTCATGGAGGGCCCGACGATCATCGGGCTAGAGCGCAACGGCGCCAATGTCAGCCTGGAGCCGGGCGGCCAGTTCGAGCTGTCGGGCGCGCCGCTGGCGACCATGCACGACATCTGCGATGAGACCGGCAAGCACCTCGACGAGGTCAAGACCGTCGCCGACGAGCTCGGCCTGGGCTTCGTGGGCCTGGGCTTCTCGCCGCTGTGGAAGCGCGAGGAGGTGCCGGTCATGCCCAAGGGCCGATACGTGATCATGCGCAACTACATGCCCAAGGTCGGCAATCTCGGCCTCGACATGATGCTGCGCACCTGCACGGTGCAGGCCAATCTGGACTTCTCCAGCGAAGCCGACATGGCCGCCAAGTTCCGCATGAGCCTGGCCCTGCAGCCGATCGCCACGGCCCTGTTCGCCAATTCGCCGTTCACCGAAGGCAAGCCGAACGGCTTCCTGTCGGCCCGCGCCAACGTCTGGACCGACACCGACGCCGACCGCACGGGCCTCTTGTCGTTCGTGTTCGAGGACGGCTTCGATTTCGAGCGCTACGCCCGCTACGCGCTGGACGTGCCGATGTATTTCGTCAAGCGCGGCGACAAGTACATCGACGTGGCCGGCCGCAGCTTCCGCGACTTCATCGAGGGCAAGCTGCCCGAGCTTCCGGGCGAGATCGCCACGATGAAGGACTGGGCCGACCACACGACCACGGCCTTCCCGGAAGTGCGGTTGAAGACCTATCTGGAGATGCGCGGCGCCGACGCCGGCCCTTGGAGCCGTCTGTGCGCCTTGCCGGCGCTGTGGACCGGCGTCTTCTACGACGACGCGGCCCTGGCCGCGGCGTGGGACCTCTGCAAGGACTGGACGATCGAGGACCGCGAGGGCTTGCGCCGCGACGTGCCGCGCCTGGGCCTGAAGGCCAAGGTCGCCGGCCGCACGGTTCAGGACGTGGCCAAGGACTTCGTGGCGATCGCCAAGTCGGGCCTCAAGAACCGCGCTCAGCTGAACGGCGGCTTCCTGGACGAGACGATCTATCTGGGCGACCTGGAAGAGATCGCCGACAGCGGGATAACCCCCGCCGAACGCCTGCTGGCGCTCTATAACGGCGAGTGGAAGGGCGACATCGGCCGGGTGTTCGCCGACTGCGCCTACTAAAGGCTCAGAAGATCGCTCGGGCGGCGGCGATGATCGCAGCCCATGAGCCGATAGCGAAGGCGACCGCCGCTAGCCGGCCCCAGGCGATGTGGGGACGGTCGGTCGCGGCGTGAACGGCGTCCGCGTGATTGAAAGAAACGTAGGCCATGGGTTTCCTCCGCGCCCCTCTGCCGGGAGCTCGACCATAGGGTCGCGCCAGCAGCTCTTAACGCGGACTTAAGTCCGGCGGGATGCGACCAAATGGCGAGGGGGTGCGGCTAAATGGCGCCCACGCCTTTGTAGGGCGGGTCCAGGTCGGGCTCGACCTTGTCCGGATCGGGCATGTCGACGTTTGGCGGCCAATGCTCGGCCTGGCTGTTTCCAGAGCCGCTGTCGGTGTGGCGCACGATCTCGTTCACATCCATCGCCTCGGTCTCGGCGGGCGAGCGGTCGTCCAGCTGGAACTCCACGTGCTCCGGATAGAAGGCCACGCGTCCGGCGATCGGCCCGACGGCCGCATACGGGTCCTCGTAGGACCAGGCGGCGTTCTCGATGATCTGGCGGTCGCGATAGATCGTGAAATAGGCCGCGTCGCCCTTGTACGGACAGTGGGTCACCTTGTCGGTGCGGCGCAGGAACGGCATCTGCACGCTGTCGCGCGGGAAGTAGTAGACCGGCGGATAGTCGGTCTCGCGCAGCACGAGCACGTCGTCGCTGTCGGCGATTTCGTGACCCTCGAAGATCACCCGCACCACGCCCGGGACGCGGTCGATCGTGATCGGATGGCTGGCGTCGGGCATCTTCATCTTCGGCTCCCGAGAAACAAAACGTCGGACGATCAACGCGCGGAGGCGCGGCCAAGCTCCCGCCTGGGGGATGGTGCGCGCTGGAACGGCAAGCCGTTGCTTGTGAAACGCCCGGCCGCGTGATCTTCTCCCCGGCCACTGGGGTCGGCGAGGACGATTTGACCCGGACCGCGCCGGGGCGCGCCGGGACGGTCCGAACGCCTCGTCTCGTTTCTTAAGAGCTTGGGCAAGGCTTGGGTATGAACATCGTTATCGCCGCGGGCGTCCTGATCACGCTCGTGACCGGAATTCCCGTCCTGATCCAGCTGCTCAAGGGCCATCCGCGCGGCCTGATCATCTGCTTCCTGGCCGAGATGTGGGAGCGATTCTCCTATTACGGCATGCGGGGCTTGCTGATCTTCTACCTGACCCAGCACTTCCTGTTCGATTCCAAGGTCGCCAGCGGCCACTACGGCTCGTACACCTCGCTGGTCTACATCGTGCCCCTGCTGGGCGGCTTCCTGGCGGACCGGTATCTGGGCACCCGCAAGGCCGTGGCGTTCGGCGCCCTGCTGCTGGTGGCGGGCCACCTGGCCATGGCGGTCGAGGGCAAGCCGGCGGTCCAGACCCTGACCTATGGCGGCCACGTCTACGAATTCCAGGCCGAGGGCCGCGGCGACCAGCGCACGGCCAAGATGGTCGTGGCCGGCAAGCCTTACGAGGTTTCGGCCACCGAGGCCGGCGACTTCGCCGTCAAGGGCCTGCCCGCCGACGCGCCGATCCCGGCCGTGCTGCCCAAGGGGCAGTACAAGCTGGACGTGACGGGCCGCGATCCGCTGTACCTGAACATCTTCTGGCTGGCCCTGTCGCTGATCATCGTCGGCGTCGGCTTCATGAAGGCCAACGCCGCGTCGCTGGTCGGCCAGCTCTATCCGCAAGGCGACCCGCGCCGCGATCCGGGATTCACCCTCTACTACTACGGCATCAACCTGGGCTCGTTCTGGGCGGCCATCCTGTGCGGCGTGCTGGGCGTCAATGTCGGCTGGTGGGCCGGCTTCGGCGCGGCGGGCCTGGGCCTGCTGGCCGGCTATGTGATCTTCGTGCTGGGCAAGCCGTGGCTGCTGGGCAAGGGCGAGCCGCCCGAACCCGAGGCGCTGAAGGAGAAGGTCGCCGGTCCGATCACCCGCGAGACCGTGATCTACGGGATCTCGATCCTGGCGGTGGTCGCGGTGTTCTTCCTGGTGCAGCACACGCCCGTCGTCAGCGTCGCCCTGATCGCCGGCATGTTCGGCTCGCTGGGCTATATCCTGTGGCTGGCCTTCGCCAAGTGCGAGAAGGTCGAGCGCGAGCGGCTGCTGCTGGCCACCGTGCTGGTGCTCGGCGCGGTGGTGTTCTGGACCCTGTTCGAACAGGCCGGCTCGTCCCTGAACCTGTTCGCCGCGACGAACGTCGATCTGAAGCTGCTGTCCAAGCCGATCGAGTGGCTGGGCGGCGCGGTGGTGCTGGGCTCGCCCGAGCAACTGGCCGCGACCGGGATCTCGACCGCCGGCAAGCTATGGATCAACACCGGCTTCAACGCCGCCCAGACCCAGGCGATCAACGCCGGCTGGATCCTGATCTTCGCCCCGGTCTTCGCGGCCCTCTGGACGGTGCTGACGGCGCGCAAGATCAACCCCGGACCGATGGTCAAGTTCGGCCTGTCGCTGATCCAGGTCGGCGCGGGCTTTCTCGTCTTGCTGGTCGGGGCCCAGTTCGCCGACGGCGCCTTCAAGATGCCGCTGATCTTCCTGGTGCTGATGTACATGCTGCACACCACCGGCGAGATGTGCATGTCGCCCGTGGGCCTGTCGCAGATGACCAAGCTGTCGCCGGTCCACGTCGTCTCGTTCGTGATGTCGGTCTGGTACATGGCCCTGGCCATGGCCAACCTGTTCGGCGGCTGGATCGCGGGCATCGCCTCGACCGAGACCATCGGCGGCCAGGTGCTGGACCCGGGCGCGGCCTTGGCTCAGTCGCTGCTGGTCTTCAAGGTGATCGGCCTGATCGCGATCGGCATCGGCGTGCTGTTCCTGGCCCTGTCGCCGGTCCTCAAGAAGTGGTCGCACGGCGCGGACGATGTGACGGCCTAAGATCAGCCCGGACGAACGAAGGGCCCCGGCGACGATTCCGGGGCCCTTCCCGGGACGTGGAGGGGCCACGTCCCTACTCCAGGTGGGAACGGCCCGACGATGGCTCAAATCGCCGGACCGCTTTCCGCTCCTACCCGAAGCCCAAGGCGCGGCGGTCTGCGCCGCGCGATTCTGAAAAGTCCGGGGGTCGACCTAGCCGAGGTCTTTGCGACTATTGTGACGGTCGCCGGACTTGCGGGCAGCGTGCCGTCACGGGCTGGTCGAAGAAAGTTACAAGCCTGAAAGCTGGATTAAACCTTCGACAGGAAAAGCCGACAGGCCTGGCATGGACGCCGCGATGAAGATTCTGACGACAGATGACGTCGCCGGCGCCGAGGGCGAGGCGCTGCTGGCGCTCAACAACGCCCACGCCCTGGAGCTCTCCTGGCTCGAGCCGGAGCGGCTTGTCACCCTGGTGCGGGAGGCTTTCATCGCGCGCCGTGTCGGCGCCGCCGACGCCCTGCTTCTGGCGTTCGACCAGGACGCCGACTACGACAGCGTCAACTTCCTGTGGTTCCGCGAGCGCTTCGACCGCTTCGTCTATG
>JAYRLX010000289.1:0-5205 GCA_041905125.1 Caulobacter sp.
TCCACGACCGTGCCCCAGTCGATCTTCATTTCGGTCAGGCGGTCCAGAGACGCCTGCCCCATCGCCGCGACGGCCTGACGGTCGGCGTGCAGGCGATCGAACTGCTCAGCCAGGTCGCGCGGGTCCGGCTCGCTGATCAGGCCGTTGCGGCCGTGTTCGACCAGCTCCAACACGCCGCCCGAGTCCGTGGTCGTGATGATCGCCTTGCGGGCGTGCGCGCCCTCCAGCGAAGGATAGCCGTAGCTGTCCTCGTCCTTGGGCAGATAGGCGACGGCCAGGGCCGTCTTCAGCATCTGCGCCTTCTCGTCCTCGCTGATCCAGCGATCCTCGAGGATGACGCGGTCCTGGAGCCCCAGGTCGCGGGTCATCTTGATCAGCTGGCGGCCGTATTCGGGACTGGACGCCGTGCCGGCCAGACGCAGTTTCACCGGCGTCTTCACGTACTGCATGGCTTCGATCATCAACGCCTGGCGCTTGTGCGGCTCCAGGCGGGAGATCGCGACGATCTCGTCGCCATAGCCCTCATGCGTGAAGCGCTCGGGCTGGTAGATCGGCGGATAGAGCGGCGTGGCGTCGAGGCCGTTGAACGCCTTCAGGCGGTCGGCCACGACCTGCGAGTTGGTGAACACCGCGCGGCTCTCGGCGATGGCGCGGGTGTCGAGGGCGCGCAGGTTGTCGCGGATGGCGCGATGCTCCGCATCGTCCGGCATGCCCCGATAGGGCGTGTCCCACAGGTCGTAGAAGGTGCGGATATGGTGGATGAACCACAGCACCTTGTTCGGGTGATCCACCACATAGGCCGGCGGCCGGAAGCAGATCACCCGGTCGCACCACTGCGTCAGGTCCATCAGCCGCCAGGCGGCGATCTGGTGCAGGATCTCGTTCGGGTCGTCGGTGAACGGCAGGTAGAAGCGCTCGACCTGGTGCCCGGCCTCGACGAGCTTCTCCTCCAGCCACTCGACGATGAAGCGCGCGCCGCCGTTGATGAACGGCACGATCGAGGACAGGAGGACAATGCGCATCGACTAGACCAGCACCTGGTCGAGGGCCGCGACGACGCGGTCGATGTCGGCTTCGGTGAGGCCGGCGTGCGTGGGCAGATTCAGGCCGTCGGCGCCGCAGGCCTCGGCCTGCTTCAGGTCGTCCGTGGCCAGATGCGCGTAGGGCGGCATCACGTGCATCGGATAAAACACCGGACGGCTCTCGATCCCCAGGGCGTCCAGGTCCTTGATCACCTGATCGCGCGAGGTCGACAGCCCCTCGCCCAGGCGCACGGTGTACATCCAGAACACATGGCGGCCGGTCGGCGCGACATAGGGCTTGATGACCCGGTTGCCGAGCCGCGAGAGCTTCTCGTCGTACCAGGCCACGACCTGTTGGCGCGCCGCCAAGTGCTCGTCGACGCGCTCCAGTTGGGCGAGGCCGATCGCGGCCTCGATATTGGTCATGCGGTAGTTGAAGCCCACGACCGGGAACCAATAGCGACGCGAAAGGTCCATGCCCTGCCCGCGCAGCAGTCGCATGCGGGCGGCCAGCTCATCGTCGTCCGTGGTGATCATCCCGCCCTCGCCGGTGGTGATGATCTTGTTGCCGAAGAAGCTGAACGTCGCGCAGTCGCCCAGCGAGCCCGACATCTTGCCCTGGTAGGTCGCGCCGACGGCCTCGGCGGCGTCCTCGACGACCTTCAGGCCGTGCTTCCGGGCGACCGCCAGGATCGGCTCCATGTCGCAGATCTGGCCGTACAGGTGCACCGGCATGATCGCCTTGGTGCGGGGGGTGACCAGGGCTTCCAGCTTGGCCGGGTCCAGGTTGAAGGTCCGCGGATCGTTGTCGATCAGCACGGGCGTCGCGCCGCAATAGGTCACGGCGTTGACCGAGGCGATATAGGTCAGGCTGGGGACGATCACCTCGTCGCCGGGCCCAATGCCGAGCGCGACCAGGGCCAGGTGCAGGGCGGTCGTGCCGTTGTTGCAGGCGATGGCGTGCTTGACCCCGCAATAGGCCGCGAAGCCCTTCTCGAACTCCGAGATGAAGCGGCCGACCGACGAGATCCACGTCGTGTCCATGCACTCCAGAACGTATTCGCGCTCGCGACCGTCCAGGCGCGGGGCGGCGACGGAGATGCGGGGCAAGCTATTGGCCGGGCTGGTCATGACCGGTCTCCTTTGATCTTGGCGGGCGCGCCGATCGCCAGCACGGCGTCCGGCAAATCCCGAACCACGACGCCGCCCGCGCCGACGAGGGTGTCGGCGCCGATGGTCACGCCAGGGATAACGCGGACGCCCACGCCCAGGAACGTCCGGTCGCCGATGCTTACGCCGCCGGCGAGCGCCGAGGCTGGCCCCACATGGCACGCCGCGCCGAGCCGGCAGTCGTGGTCGACGACCGCGCCCGTGTTGATGATCGCCAGGTCGCCGACCTGGCTCTCCGCATTGACGACGGCGCCGGCCATCACGGCTACGCCCTGGCCGAGACGCGCGCTGGGGGAGATGACCGCCGAAGGGTGGACGGCGTTGACGAGGTCGAAGCCCAGCTCGCGCGCCTTGCGGCCCAGGGTTTCTCGGAGGCGATTGTCCCCAACGGCGACAAAGAGCCTGGAAAGGCCCTGATCGCGCAGCCCTTGAAGCGCCAGATCGTCGCCGACAACGGCCACGCCCAGCACCTCGCGCGGGGTCGGATCGGCGTCGACGATCACCGCGACGGTTTCCCCCGCCGCCCTGAGGTTTTCGATGACCACCTTGGCGTGGCCACCGCCGCCGATGATGACGACGCCCTCGGCCATCAGGAACCGACGCCTCGCGCGCCAGCGGACCGCCCGCTGGAGAGGCGACCGATGAGGCCGGTGATCGATGCCGTCTTGGCCATGCGGGCTGCGCCGACTCCAGTAAGTACGAAAGTGTCTGACTACACCATTGGAGGCGGTTGGAAAGCGGCGCCGTCGAGAATTGCGCTCGAGACGCCGCCTTGCCGAAAAGCCTGGGAATTCAGCCGATTGAAATCCCCGCCCCTACTCCTCGCGCATGGTCGTGCGCAGCGTGTCGCGGAGCGGCGAGATCAGGTAGTCGAGCACGGTCCGCTTGCGGGTCGGCACGATGACCTGGGCCGGCATGCCCGCGGTGACCTTGGCGCGCAGCGGCTTGGGCAACTGCTTGATGTCCACGGTCACGATGCCGAGGAAGTAGGACGTCTTGCCCTCAGGATCGGACAGCCGGTCGCGGGAAACGGATTCGATCTTGCCGTTCAGGATCGGGATCTCGCGCGAGTGGAACGCCGGCAGACGCACCTCGGTGACCATGCCCGGATAGACATTGTCCACGTCGGTCGGCGCGAAGTGAGCCTGGATCACGAAAGCTTCGTCATCCGGCGCGATGTCGACCAACGGCTCGGCGGGACGAACAACGGCGCCTTCGGTGAAGAAGCGCAGGTTTTGAGCGGTGCCGTTGACCGGGGAAACGATCTTGATCCGCTTCAGGGCGTCGGAGGCAACCACCTCCTTCTCGGTCACCTCGGCCAGCTTCACCCGCGTCTCGGTGATGTTCTGGCTGACCTGCTCAAAGAACTCCTGCTTGATCTGGCGGATCTTGAGCTGAGTGTCGGAAATGCCTTGCACGGCCTTGGCGCGGTCGGCGGTCAGGCGGCCGATCGAACCGGAAAGCGAAGCCTGCTCGCGCTCCAGGGCCAGCAGACGGGGCCGCGGCACCAGGCCCTTGTCATAGATCTTACGCAGGTCGCTGAGCTCGTCCTGGATATAACCCAGCTGGTCCTTCAGCCCCTGGGTCTGACGGTCGATACCCTCGATCTCGCTCTGATACTGCTCACGCTGGCCATTCATCAGGTCAACCTGGCCCTGCAGCGTCTGGCGGCGTTCCTGGAACTGGACCTCCTCGTCGGCGATGGCGCGCGCGACCATGGGGTCGGAGCGCTGGGCCAGCAGATCGGCGGGGAAGCTGATCGACGGACGCTGGTCGCGCTCGGCCAGCAGACGGGCCTCGAGGGCCTTCAGCGCAACGTACTGGTTCTTGGTGATCCCGGCGGCGGCGTTGGCCTGAGTGGGGTCCAGTTCGAACAGAACCTGCCCCGCCTTCACCTTCTCGCCTTCACGGACCAGGATCTTGCGGAGCATGCCGCCTTCCAGATGCTGGATGGTCTTGCGGTTGCCCTCCGCCGAGACCACGCCGTTCGCGATCACCGAGGCCGCGATCGGCATGAACGCCGCGGCCACGAGACCCAACAGCATCACGCCGATGATGGCGTAACCGATACGGGCCACGCCCTGGTAGTTGTCCGTCGGACGTTGGAGCTTCGGGGGCTTCATTCGTTTTCAGCCTGATGGGCGCGCCTCGCGGCGGCCGTGAGAACAGTATTGAGAGTCGAGAGAGCGCGGCGTCAGTACGCGCTCTGGATCGGCGCGGGCTTCGGCGGCTGAGGCTGCGGGGCGGCGCCCGTCAGCTTGGCCAGCATCACGTCGCGTTCGCCGAAGTCGGCGATGACTCCCTGATTGATCACCATGATGTAGTCGGCCTGCGCCAACAGGTTCACCTTGTGCGTGGCGAACACCACCGTGCGCTTGGCGGCCTTCAGCCGGTTCATGGCCTCCATCAGCGCCACCTCGCCGACCTGGTCCAGGCTGGCGTTCGGTTCGTCCAGAACCAGCAGGGCGGGCATGCGGAAGACGGCGCGCGCCAGGGCCAAGCGTTGGCGTTGGCCGCCGGACAGCGAAGCCCCGCCCTCGCCGATCGGCGTGTCGTAGCCCATGGGCAGGCCCTGGACCATCTCATGCACGCCCGCCAGCGTGGCCGCGTCGATGACCTCCTGCGATTCGTACTGGGTGAACCGGGCGATATTCTGCGCGACCGTGCCCGCGAACAGCTCGATATCCTGCGGCAGATAGCCGATGTGGCGACCCAGGCGCTCCGGATCCCACTGCTTGATGTCGTAGCCGTCCAGGCGGATCACGCCCGAGGCGCACGGCCAGACTCCGACGAGGCCGCGCAGCAGCGACGACTTGCCCGCCGCGCTGGGCCCCACAAGGGCCACGGCCGTGCCGGCTTCGATGCGGAAGCTGGCCTGACGCATGGTCGGCTGTTGCGCGCCGGGGGGTATGATCGACGCCGCCTCGGCCGACAGCACGCCCCGCGGCTCGGGCAGAAGCATATGATCCTCGCGATCCTTCTCGGCGCGGAGCATGTCCTGAAGCCGATCCCA
>JAYRLX010000290.1:0-5200 GCA_041905125.1 Caulobacter sp.
CGGGGGAGGAGCTAGAAACGCCCTACCCCTTCGCCAGCTTGGCCAACTGAGTCAGGATTTTCTCCGCCGCGTCCAACCGCTGGGCCGGCGTCTCCCATTCGCCCTTCACGACCACCTTCTGATCGGGGCGCACCTTCCAGATCAGGCTGTTCTTCGCCACGAACTGGACGAGGGCCAACGGGTTGGAGAACTCGTCGTTGCGGAAGCTCGCCACCGCGCCCTTGGGGCCGACGTCGATCTTGGCGACATTAGCCTCGCGGCACAGCCCCTTGATGGCGACGACCTTCAGCAAGCTGTCGGTCTCGGGCGGCAGCGGGCCGAAGCGGTCGATCATCTCGGCGGCCAGGGCCTCGCGGTCGTTGGCCTTCTCGGCCTCGGACAGGCGGCGATAGAGCGACAGGCGCACGTTCAGGTCCGGCACGTAGTCGTCCGGGATCATCACGGCCGCGCCGGTGTTGATCTGCGGCGACCAGCCCCGGTCCTCCAGCAGGGCCTCCTGGCCCTGGCGCTGCTTCAGTTCAGCGACGGCGTCCTCCAGCATCTGCTGGTAGAGCTCGACGCCGATCTCCTTGATGTGGCCGCTCTGCTCGTCGCCCAGCAGGTTGCCGCCGCCGCGCTGGTCGAGGTCGTGGCTGGCCAGTTGGAAGCCGGCGCCCAGGCTGTCCAGCGACTGCAGCACCTGCAGGCGCTTTTCGGCCGACAGGGTCAGCGACTTCTCGACCGGCGTGGTCAGATAGGCGTAGGCGCGGGCCTTGGAGCGGCCGACACGGCCCCGGATCTGGTAAAGCTGGGCCAGGCCGAACATGTCGGCGCGGTGGACGATCAGCGTGTTGGCGGACGGAATATCCAGGCCGCTTTCGACGATCGTCGTGGCGAGCAGCACGTCGTACTGGCCCTCGTAGAAGGCCGTCATCACGTCCTCCAGCTGGGTGGCCGACATTTGGCCGTGGCCGACGACGTATTTCACCTCGGGAACCTGGGTGCGGAGGAACTTCTCGATGTCCTCCAGGTCCTTGATGCGCGGCACGACATAGTAGGACTGGCCGCCGCGATACTTCTCGCGCAGCAGGGCCTCGCGCAGGGTCACCGGATCGAACGGGCTGATGTAGGTGCGCACCGCCAGGCGGTCGACCGGCGGCGTGGCGATGATCGACATCTCCCGGATGCCCGACAGCGCCATCTGCAGGGTTCGAGGGATCGGCGTGGCGGTCAGGGTCAGCATGTGCACGTCGGCCCGAAGCTCTTTCAGCTTCTCCTTGTGCTTGACCCCGAAGTGCTGCTCCTCGTCGACGATGACAAGCCCCAGATCCTTGAACGAGACCTGCTTGGACAGCACCGCGTGGGTGCCGACCACGATCTCGACCTGACCGTCGGCGAGGCCCTGGCGGGTCTCGCTGGCCTCCTTGGCGGAGACCAGGCGCGACAGCGACCGCACCTTGACCGGCCAGCCCTGGAAGCGGTCCTTGAAGGTCTTGTAGTGCTGGCGGGCCAAGAGCGTGGTCGGGCAGACGATCGCCACCTGCTTGCCGCTCATCGCCACCACGAAGGCCGCGCGCAGCGCCACTTCCGTCTTGCCGAAGCCGACGTCGCCGCAGATCAGGCGGTCCATAGGCTTGCCGGACGACAGGTCCTCCAGCACGTCGTGGATGGCGCTGAGCTGGTCGTCCGTCTCCTCATAGGGGAAGCGGGCGCAGAATTCGTCGAACACGCCGTGCGGCGGGTCGGTCTCCTCGACATGCTTCAGCTGGCGGGCGGCGGCGATCTGGATCAGGCCCTCGGCCATGACCCGCAGACGCTCTTTCGCGCGGGCCTTGCGGCCTTGCCAGGCCGCGCCGCCCAGCTTGTCCAGCTGGACGTTCTCGGCGTCGGCCGCGCCGTAGCGGGTCAAAAGGTCGATGTTCTCGACCGGCAGATAGAGCTTGGCCTCGCCGCCATAGAGCAGGTCCAGGCAGTCGTGCGGGGCGCCCTGTACGTCGAGGGTCTTGAGGCCCTCGTAGCGACCGATGCCGTGGTCGATGTGGACGACGAGATCGCCCGGCGTCAGGGCCGAGGCTTCGGCCAGGAAGTTGGCGGCGCGGCGCTTCTTGCGCGGACGCGCCAGGCGATCCCCGAGAATGTCGGTCTCGGAGATCACCGCCAGGGCTTCCGTCTCGAAGCCGTGGTCCAGCGGCAGCACCACGCGCTGCGGGACCTTGGGATCGTTGGCCTTGGCGGCCTGCCAGTAGCCGGCGAACGGGATCTTCTTCAGGCCATGGTCGGCCAGCATGGTCCCCAGGCGCTCGGACGAGCCCTCGGACCACGAGGCGAACAGCACGCGCTTGCCCTCGGCGGCCAGTTTCTTGGCGTGGTCGGCGGTGGCCTCGAACAGGTTGACGCTGTCCTGGGCCCGCTCGGCGGCGAAGGTGCGGCCCAGCTTCGCGCCCAAGTCGACGACGTCCAGGCCCTGGGGCTGGAACGGCGTGAACTTGCGGTGCGTGCGGTCGGACAGCTCGCGGTCCCACTCGTCGGCGGTCAGATAGAGCGCCTCGGGCGGCAGCGGACGATAGGCCGACTTTCGGTCGGCGCTGGCCCGGGCCTCATAGGCGTCGTGGATCATCGCCAGCCGCTCGTCGCGGGCCTCGGCCGCCTGGTGGTCGACGCCGATCAGGGCGCCGGCCGGCAGATAGTCGAACAAGGTCGCCATGCGCTCGTAGAGCAGCGGCAGCCAGTGCTCGAGCCCGGCGCGCCGGCCGCCCTCGCTGACGGTGGCGTACAGTGGATCATCGCCCGGCGCGCCGAACTCGGCGACATAGCCCTTGCGGAAGCGCGAGACGGCGTCGGCGTCCAGCAGCGCCTCGCTGACCGGCAGCAGGTCGATCTCCTTCAGCTGCTTGGTCGAGCGCTGGGTCTCGGGATCGAAGGCGCGGATGCTCTCCAGCGTGTCACCGAACAGGTCCAGGCGCACCGGCTCCTCGGCGGCGGGCGGATAGACGTCGATGACCCCGCCCCGGATCGCGAACTCGCCGCGCTCCGACACGGTCGAGGCGCGGGCGTAGCCGTTGACCGCGAAATAGGTCTCCAGGTCCTTGATGTCGACGACGCCGCCGACCTTGGCGCTGTAGCTGGCGCGCAGCAGGACATCCTTGGTCGGCACGCGCTGCAGCAGGGCGTGGGCGGCGATCACCAGGATGGCCGGCTTGCTCTCGCCCAGGCCTCGGGCCAGGCGCGACAGGGTCGACATCCGCGTCGCCGAGACGCTTGCCGAAGGGCCGATGCGGTCGTAGGGCAGGCAGTCCCACGAGGGCAGGATCACCGCCTCGATCTCGGGGGCGAAGAACTTGAGGCTGTCGACGAAGGCCCCGGCGCGCGCGGTGTCGCGGGCGACGAAGGCGGTCAGGCCGCCGCGCGAGCGGGCGATGTCGGCCATCACCAGCGCGTCGAAGCCTTCCGGCGCGCCGGCGAGAGTCAGGCCGCCGGCGGCCTTGGCGATCTGTTTGGCGTCGTAGGCCATCGGGTCTCTTGATCTAAAGGGTCAGGCGCCGTCGCCGGCGGGGCGCGACGCATGCGCCTCGAACCTGAACGCGCGGATCATCGCCATGACGTCCGTCTCGAACCTTTCCGGCGTCGGCTCCTGGCCGACGATCCAGGCGTAGATCTCGCGATCGGACTGTTCGAGCAGGATTTCCAGCGTGTCGAACTGCTCCGGAGTGAGGTTCGGGCCATGGATGTCCGCGAACGGGCCCAGAATGAGGTCCGCTTCCCGGAAACCGCGATGCCAGGCGCGGAAACGAAGGCGCCGGAGGCGGGAGTCGTGGTCGATGGTCATGCGTCGCCGGATATAGAGCGGCGGTCGCGCGGGCGCCAGCGGCATGCCCTCTCCCCACGGCCCAAAATACCCCCTCGCGCCTTGTGGCGATTGACTTTGGCGACTTTCGGCCTATTTATCCCCAGCTTCGGAGCAGGTCTGGCGAATCCGCGCCGCCCGCTCGCCCAAGCACGGGCGGCTCCGAGCAGACCAGCGTGTAATGACTGAATTTTCCGACCTCGGGCTCTCGCCCACGACCCTGCAGGCGGTCGCCGACACCGGCTATACCACTGCTACGCCCATTCAGGCCCAGGCCATTCCCGTCGCCCTCGCGGGCCAGGACGTCCTCGGCATCGCCCAGACGGGCACCGGCAAGACCGCCGCCTTCACCCTGCCGCTGATCGACCGGTTGCAGTCGGGCCGAGCCAAGGCCCGCATGCCGCGCGCCCTGGTCATCGCCCCGACCCGCGAACTGGCCGACCAGGTCGCCGCCAGCTTCGAGAAGTACGCCAAGGGCACCAAACTCTCGTGGGCGCTTCTGATCGGCGGCGTCTCGTTCGGCGACCAGGAGAAGAAGCTGGACCGCGGCGTCGACGTGCTGATCGCCACGCCGGGCCGCCTGCTCGACCACTTCGAGCGCGGCAAGCTGCTGATGACCGGCGTCCAGTTCCTGGTGGTCGACGAAGCCGACCGCATGCTGGACATGGGCTTCATCCCGGACATCGAGCGCATCTTCAAGATGACGCCGCCCAAGAAGCAGACCCTGTTCTTCTCGGCGACCATGCCGCCGGAAATCACCCGCCTGACCAAGCAGTTCCTGCGCGATCCGGTCCGGATCGAGGTGGCCCGTCCGGCGACGACCAACGCCAATATCGCCCAGCGGCTGGTCCGCGTGCCCTCCTCCGATCCCAAGGCCAAGCGCCTGGCGCTGCGCGCGGTGATCGACAAGGCCGCGCCCGAGACCGGCATCGTCTTCTGCAACCGCAAGACCGACGTCGACATCGTCGCCAAGTCTCTGAAGGTGCACGGCTACGACGCCGCCCCGATCCACGGCGACCTCGACCAGAGCCAGCGCACCAAGACCCTGGCGGACTTCCGCTCGGGCGCGCTGAAGATCCTGGTGGCCTCCGACGTCGCCGCGCGCGGCCTGGACATCCCGGCCGTCAGCCACGTCTTCAACTACGATGTCCCGCACCACGCCGACGACTATGTCCACCGCATCGGCCGCACCGGCCGCGCCGGTCGGACGGGCGAGGCCTACATGCTGGTCACCCCGGCCGACGACAAGGGCTTCGACAAGGTCATCAAGCTGATCGGCTCGACCCCCGAGGAAGAGAAGTTCGAGCTGGACTACTCCAACGCCGTCACCGTCAAGCGCGAAGGCGACCGCGACCGCAAGCGCGGCGGCCGTGATCG
>JAYRLX010000291.1:0-5178 GCA_041905125.1 Caulobacter sp.
GGCGGCCTTCACGGCGCTGCGGGGCGCCCTTGACGCGCGAGACGGCCTTGTTCGGCGCGGCGCTCTTGCGACGATCGTCGTCCTCGTCCGGGCGGCGATCCATGACGCTGCCGCCGGGACGCGGGGCCGAGCGGGTGGCGCGTTGGATTTCCGGGGTGGCCGGAGCCGAGGCCGGAACGCCGGGGCGCGGACCGCGCGGCGGACCGCCGGGACCACGAGCGCCCGGCGCCGGACGCGGCGCGAGGGCCGAGTAGCGGACGGTCTGCTGCGGGCGGTCGCCCTGCGGACGATCGCCCCGATCGCCGCCCTGCGGACGGTCGCCGCGATAGCCGCCGCGATCGCCTTGCGGGCGATCACCATCGGGACGCGGACCGCGCGGGCGGTCGCCTTCCGGACGCGGGGCGCGCTGGCCGAAGTTGGCGCCGGCGTCGGGACGCGGGGCGCGCTGGTTGAACGGGCGGTCGCCTTGCGGGGCCGGACGATAGGTCGTCGTGGTCGGACGATCGTCGCGGCGGTCGCGGCTGGGCTCGTAGGTGCGGGTCTGGCCTTGAGCCGGACGCGGGGCGTCCTGGCGCGGCGCCTCGGCGCGCGGCGCGGCCGGAGCGGCGCTGACTGGAGCCTGGGGCGCCGGAGCCGCGGGGGCCGGAGCCACAGGGGCCTGAGCGACCGGAGGCGGCGCGGCGGGCTGAGCCGGCGCGGGCGCGGAGGCGGCGCGGGCCGCTTCCTGAGCCGCGCGCTCGGCGGCGGCCTTGGCGGCCGCTTCGCGTTGGGCGGCTTCCTGAGCCTGGCGGGCGCGGGCTTCGGCGGCCGCCTGCTCGGCGGCGCGGGCCTGGGCGCTCTCGATCGCGCGCTGACGAGCGCGCAGTTCTTCCTGCGACAGGCCGCCGGTCGAACCGCCGCCGCCTTGCGGCGGAGCCGAACGGGGCGCTGGCGCGTCGGTCGTGTGACGACGTTCCGCCGAAGACGGCGCGGCGAGATTGCCGCCCGCGGGCGCGTGAGGCCGCGTCCGCTTGGTTTCCACCACCACCGTCTTGGTCCGGCCGTGGCTGAAGCTTTGCTTCACGACCCCGGCGCTCACCGAGCCCTGACGGGGCTTCAGCGTGATCGGGGCTCGTCCGCCGGGTCGGCCGTTTTCGTTCTCGTCGCTCATGCGCTCGCTTGTACTTCCGCCAGGCGGTACCTGGCTAAAAAACCGATGTTTCCATGTGAGAAAGGGGCCTGGACGTACCCCCAAAAGGAGGCGCGTTTCCCGACCCTTCACTCACGAGCGCGACCCGAATAGCCGCGCCCGACTTCAAAGATTCTAGAGCTTTTCCATTCCACCGGAGATCTCCGGTGAGATGCAAAAGCTCTAGAGCCTGTCTTGATCGGCGCGCCGATCAAGGCGAACAGGCTCGCCCTTCGCCTAGAGGTCTTCTTGATCGCCGAAGGCGGAAGACCTCTCGCTTTCCCCGCGTCCGTTCACCGACCATTCGGGCGGCGAAAGCGGGCGGAAGCCTGACAAACGCTCGACATCCTGTGTCCAGCGATCGATGCCGCGCCCGGCAAGGAGAGCGGTGTGTATCACATTCTCCCCGCCCAAGGCCAAACCCAATTCGTCTGAATTGAATGCGCCCAGCAAACGGGGCGCTGTGGCGGCCTTGCGAGCGGCGGCTAGAATCTTGCGGCGACCGTCCTCGGCGCCGTCCGACGCCTCGATCAGCCAGGCGACCTTGCCCGTAGCCAGGGCGGCGACCACCTTCTCGTATCCCGAGATAATGCCGCCGGCCTTCCGCGCAAGGCCCAGGCCGTCCAGAACGCGACGCGCCAACAAGGCCTCGACCTGGTCGGCGAGATCCGGCGCGGCGGTCAGCTTGGCCTTGGCCGCGCGCGAGAACAGACCCTTCTTGGCGGCGGTCGTGACGGAGTCTCGATCGGCGCCCACCCAGATCCCGCGGCCCGGCAGCTTGCGCGCCAGGTCCGGGACCACCGCCCCGTCAGGCCCCGCCACGAAGCGGATTAGGCGCGCCTCGTCAGTCGCCTCGCCCAGGACGATGTCCTTGCGCTGGCGGCTGGCTTCGGCGTGGGTCTTGGCGGCTTGGTCTGTCATGATCCTGAACAGCGAACGGCCTCGCGGATCGCTCCACGAGGCCGTCGTTTCAAACTTCGAAGGGCCTTAGGCCTCTTCTTCCGAGACGGCTTCCTCGGCGACGGCTTCACCCTCGCTCTCGAATTCGCCTTCGGCTTCTTCGTATTCCGGCTCCGGCGGGGCCTCGACCCAGCCCATGGCGACGCGAGCGCGCATGATCAGGGCTTCGGCGTCTTCCGGCGACAGGTTGAAGGTTTCGAGGATGCCCGGCTCGCGCACGCGCTCGCCGTTCTTGGTCTCGAACCAGCCGCGCATGTCGTCCGGCACCAGGCCGGCGAGATCCTCGACCGTCTTCACGTCGCCTTCGCCCAGGGCGACGGCCATGGCCAGGGTCACGCCCTCGATGGCCAGGACCTCGTCCTGGACGCCCAGGGCCTTGCGCTTGGCGTCCAGCTCGGCGGCTTCCTTTTCCAGGAATTCGCGGGCCCGGGCCTGCAGCTCCTCGGCGGTCTCCTCGTCGAAGCCCTCGATCGCGGCGATCTCGTGCGGCTCGACATAGGCGACGTCTTCCACCGCGGCGAAGCCTTCGGTGACCAGCAGCTGGGCGATGACCTCGTCGACGTCCAGGGCTTCCTGGAACAGGGCCGTGCGCTCGGTGAACTCGCGCTGACGGCGCTCGCTCTCCTGGCTTTCGGTCATGATGTCGATCTGCCAGCCGGTCAGCTGCGAGGCGAGGCGGACGTTCTGGCCGCGGCGGCCGATGGCCAGCGACAGCTGCTCGTCCGGCACCACCACTTCGACGCGCTCGTCTTCCTCGTCCATGACGACCTTGGAGACTTCGGCGGGAGCCAGGGCGTTGACGATGAAGGTGGCTTCGTCTTCCGACCACTGGATGATGTCGATCTTCTCGCCCTGCAGCTCGGCCACGACCGCCTGCACGCGCGAGCCGCGCATGCCGACGCAGGCGCCGACGGGGTCGATCGAGCTGTCGTTCGAGATGACGGCCATCTTGGCGCGCGAGCCCGGGTCGCGGGCCACGGCGCGGATCTCGATGACGCCGTCGTAGACTTCCGGCACTTCCTGGGCGAACAGCTTGGCCATGAAGCCGCCGTGCGCGCGGCTCAGCATGATCTGCGGGCCCTTGGTCTCGCGACGGACGTCGTAGATGTAGGCGCGGATGCGGTCGCCGACGTTGAAGTTCTCGCGCGGGATCGACTGGTCGCGGCGCATGATGCCTTCGCCGCGGCCCAGGTCGACGATGACGTTGCCGTATTCGACGCGCTTGACGCTGCCGTTGACGATCTCGCCGACGCGATCCTTGTACTCGTCGTACTGACGCTCGCGCTCGGCCTCGCGAACCTTATGCATGACGACCTGGCGGGCCATCTGGGTCTGGACGCGGCCGATCTCGAACGGCGGCAGGACCTCTTCGTAGACCTTGCCGATCTCGGCGTCGCGCCAGGCGCGCTTGGCGATCGAAAGCTGCATCTTGCCGATCTCGCCTTCGAGCTCGGCGTCGTCGGCCACGACCTCGATCACGCGCTTCTGCGTCGTCTCGCCCGTGCGCGGGTCGATCTTGACGCGGATGTCGTGCTCGGCGCCGTAGCGGGCGCGGGCGGCCTTCTGCAGGGCGTCCTCGATGGCCTCGATGACGACTTCCTTCTCGATGCCCTTTTCCCGGGCGACCGCGTCGGCGATCTGCAGGAGTTCAAGCCGGTTGGCGGCGATGCCGATGGCCATGGTCAGTCCTCTTCACTTTCGGACAGGTCGTCGTTGTCGGATTTCAGACGAGCGGCGCGCTGTTCGGCGCCCCGCTTCATCAGGGTGTCGGTCATGACGAGCTTGGCGTCGATGATCCAGGCGAAGGGGAAGTAGACGGTGACGTCGTCCTCGCCCTCGATATTCAGGCCGACCTGGTCGTCCTCGATCCCGGCCAGTTCGCCCTTGAAGCGCTTGCGGCCCTCGGCCACGCGGTCGAGCTCGATGCGGGCCTCGAGACCCGCATAGTCCTCGAAGTCCTTCAGGCGGGTCAGGGGGCGGTCGACGCCGGGGCTGGAGACCTCCAGCGTATATTCGCCGGCGATCGGATCGGCGGCGTCGAGGATTTCGGAAATCCCACGCGACAGCTTCGCGCAGTCCTCGACGTTCATGTCGCCGCCCGTGCCGTCCTCCAGCAGCGGATGTTCGGCCATGATCTGCAGGCGGCGCTGCTCGGCGCCGCCCATCAGGCGCAGCCGGACGATCTCGTAGCCGAGGCTTTCGGCGACGGGATCGAGCATCTCGATCAGATCACGGTCTTCCTGCGTCTTGCCGCGCACGTTCTTCTCAACTCGATGGGCCGAACGAGGCGCGCCCCTTCGGCCAAACAAAAAGCGGCAGCCTTTTGGGCCGCCGCTCGAAAGCGCCATCTAGCGCTAACGGACGATGTGGGATGGTTTATAGGCGAATTGGGGAGCCTTGTCGACTCCGACGACGCTCGCCCCTTCCGCGCCGCAGCAATTTGAGCCTATAAGCCCCTCCGCGCAGGCCGCCTCCTCGCGGACCTCAAAGATTCAAAGAGTCACAATGGACCTTTCCAAGATTCCGACCGGCGCGAACCCGCCTTACGATCTGAACGCCATCATCGAGATCCCGCAGGGCGGCGAGCCGGTGAAGTACGAGATCGACAAGGAAAGCGGCGCCCTGATGGTCGACCGCTTCCTGCACACGGCCATGTTCTATCCGGCCAATTACGGCTTCATCCCGCACACCCTGGCCGATGACGGCGACCCGGCCGACATCATGGTCGTGGGCCCGACCCCGGTGGTGCCGGGCGCGATCATCCGCTGCCGCCCGATCGGCACCCTGATGATGGTCGACGAGGCCGGTTCGGACGAGAAGATCCTGGCCGTGCCGGTCGACAAGCTGCACCCGTTCTATACGGGCGTGTCCAGCTGGCGCGACCTGCCGACCATCCTGACCGAGCAGATCGCCCACTTCTTCCAGCACTACAAGGACCTGGAAAAGGGCAAGTCGACCAAGATCACCGGCTGGGCCGACATAGAGGAAACCGCGGACATCATCCGCGCGGCGATCAAGCGCTACAACGAGACCTACTGAATTTGAGAAGG
>JAYRLX010000292.1:0-3366 GCA_041905125.1 Caulobacter sp.
CGCTCGTGTTTGAGGCGTTTGGTGACGTTTTGGGCTTGCGCGGAGGGGGCTGCCCGCATAGGGGGCGGCTTTCATCAACGGGATGACGCCGATGCCTTCGACCACCCCGCCTGTCGCCATCATCATGGGCAGCCGTTCGGACTGGCCGACCATGAAGGGCGCCGCCGATGCGCTGGACAGCCTGGGCGTGGCCTGGGAGGCCAAGGTGGTCTCGGCCCACCGTACGCCCCAGCGCCTGTTCGACTTCGCCACGGGCGCGGAAAAGGCCGGCTACAAGGTGATCATCGCCGGAGCCGGCGGCGCGGCGCACCTGCCGGGCATGGCCGCCTCGATGACCAATCTGCCGGTGCTGGGCGTGCCGGTGCAGTCCAAGGCGCTGTCGGGCCTCGATTCCCTGCTGTCGATCGTGCAGATGCCGGGCGGCGTTCCCGTCGCGACCCTGGCGATCGGCGAGGCGGGCGCCAAGAACGCCGGCCTGCTGGCCGCCCAGATCCTGGCCCTTTCGGATGCGAGTCTGGCCCAGCGCCTGGCGGGCTTCCGCGCCGCCCAGACCGACAGCGTCGCCGAAAGCGTCGAGGACTAAGAGAGAGTGATGGCTGAGTTTCCCCTGGCCCCCGGCTCGACCATCGGCATCCTGGGCGGCGGACAGCTGGGCCGCATGCTGGCCCTGGCGGCCGCGCGCCTTGGCTTCGACGTCGTGATCCAGGACCCGGAAGAGGCCTCGCCCGCCGGCCGCGTCGCCGCCCGCCAGATCGTCGCGACCTATGACGACCGCTGGGCCCTCAAGCGCCTGGCCGAGGCCTGCGACGTCGTCACCTACGAGTTCGAGAACGTCCCCGCCGACACGGTGGCCGAGCTGGCCGCCCTGGGTGCGGTGGTCTCGCCCGGCGCCAAGGCCCTGGCGGCCGCCCAGGACCGCGTGGCCGAGAAAAGCTTCCTGGCCGAGATCGGCGTGCCGACCGTGGCCTTCGCCGCCGTCCACGACAGCGAGAGCTTGGCCGAGGCGGTGGCCCGCATCGGCGCGCCGTCGCTGCTGAAGACCCGCCGAGAAGGCTATGACGGCAAGGGCCAGACCTGGATCCAGCGGGCCGGCGAGGCCGAGGAGGCCTACGATCGCATTGGTCGTCAGGCGGCGATCCTGGAGGCGCCGGCCGACTTCGGCCGCGAGCTGTCGGTGATCGCCGCGCGCGGCCGCGACGGCGAGATCGCCTGCTATCCGGTCAGCGAGAACCACCACGAAGGCGGTGTCCTGCGCCGCACCGTGGCGCCGGCCAAGATCACGCCCGCGACCCGCGACCAGGCCGAGGCCATCGCCGCCAAGATCCTCACCGCCCTCGACTATGTCGGCGTGATCGGGGTCGAGCTGTTCGAGCTGGCCGGCGGCAGGCTGCTGGTCAACGAGTTCGCGCCGCGCGTCCACAACACCGGCCACTGGACCCAGGACGGCTGCGAGGTCGACCAGTTCGAGCAGCACATCCGCGCCGTCGCCGGCTGGCCGCTGGGCCCGACGGAGCCGCACCATCACGTCGAGATGACCAATCTCCTGGGCGCCGACGTCGACGCCTGGAGAAAGCTCGCCGCCGAGCCCGAGACCCGCGTCCACCTCTACGGCAAGGGCGAGGCCCGTCCCGGCCGCAAGATGGGCCACATCAATCGGCTGAGGCCGCTGCGGGACTGAGGCTGGACGAGGCCTGTCTTTGGAGCTCTGATCCTTCCCCTTGGGGGAGAGGGCCTCTTGACGACGACCTTGGAAACCGACCGGCTTCTTCTGCGCATGCCGACCCAGGACGACTTCGACGCCGGGTGGGCGGCGTTCCATACCGATCCGGAATGCATGCGCTATCTCGGCGGCGCGATGGCGAGAAGCGTCGCCTGGCGCGCCCTGGCCCAGGTGGTCGGCATGTGGTCGCTGCTGGGCTTTGGCCAGTTCTCGGCGATCGAGAAGGCGACCGGTCGCTGGGTTGGACGCGTCGGTCCTTGGCGGCCCGAAGGCTGGCCCGCGCCGGAAATCGGCTGGCTGTTCCATCGCGACGCCTGGGGCAAGGGCTACGCCACCGAAGCGGGCAGGGCATGCCTGGACCACGTCTTCGAGACCCTGGGTTGGGACTTTGTCGGCCACATGATCCACCCCGACAATCTGGCGTCCCAGGCCGTGGCCCGGCGATTGGGCTCCCGCCTGGTCGAGATGGTCACCTTGCCGCCGCCCATGGATGTCGCCGGACCAACCCAGATGTGGGGGCAGACCGCCGAGGACTGGCGCAAGAGCCGCTTCCTGGGTTAGGCGGGCTGACGGACGCAAGGCGAGATCATGACCCAGCAGGCGCTCATTGGACTGATCGGCGGCATGAGCTGGGAAAGCTCGGCCCAGTATTATCGGCTGATCAACGAGGCGGTGCGCGAGCGGCTGGGCGGCGTCGCCTCGGCGCGCACGCTGATGTGGTCGTTCGACTTCGCCGAGATCGAGCGTCTGCAGCACGCCGGCCGGTGGCCCGAGCTGTCGCGGCGGCTGGCCGACGCCGCGCGGGCGCTGGAGGCGGGCGGGGCCGACTTCCTGGTCCTGTGCACCAACACCATGCACCGCGAGGCCGACGCGATCGAGGCGGCCGTCCATATCCCGCTGCTGCACATCGCCGATCCGACGGGCGAGGCGATCAAGGCCGCGGGCTTCTCCACCGTTGGCCTGCTGGGCACGGCCTTCACCATGGAGCACGAGTTCTATCGCGGTCGCCTGGAGACTAAGCACGGTCTGACGGTGCTGACTCCCGACGCCGACGACCGCGCCGTCGTTCACCGGATCATCTACGAGGAGCTGGTCGCCGGCCGGGTGCTCGACGTCTCGCGCGAGGCCTACCGAGCGGTGATCGCGCGCCTGGTCGAACGCGGGGCGGAGGCGATCATCCTGGGCTGCACCGAGATCATGCTGCTGATCGGCCAGGACGACAGCCCGGTCCCGGTGTTCGACACGACGACCCTGCACGCCTTGGCGGCCGTCGAGCGGGCCTTGAAAGGCGTCGCCTAGCCGATAGGGTGCCTTCGCCTGAGTTGCGGAGTTCCCATGCGCCTGTTTCCCGCCCTGACCGCCAGCCTCGCTCTCCTGGCGGCGACGGCGCATGCCCAGACCTCCGCTTATGACGCCGTGGACCCGTTCATCGGCACGGGTGGCGACGGCCACACCTTCCCCGGCGCGGTGGTCCCGTTCGGCATGGTGCAGCTTAGTCCCGACACCGACATCCTGCCGTTCAAGCAGAGCTACGCGCGCGCGGCGGGCTACCGGTTCGGCGATCCGACCATCCTCGGCTTCTCGCACACCCACTTCTCGGGCGCGGGCCATTCCGACCTCGGCGACATCCTGCTGACGCCGGTCGT
>JAYRLX010000292.1:3376-5173 GCA_041905125.1 Caulobacter sp.
AGCTGGAGCCGGGCGAGGTCGACAAGCCGGGCTCTGGCTATCGCTCGCGCTACAGCCACGACAGCGAGGTCGCCCAGCCGGGCTACTACGCGGTGACCTTGAGCGACAGCCAGGTGCGCGCCGAGCTGACCGCCGGCCTGCGCACGGGCCTGCACCGCTATGAGTTCCCAAAGGGCCAGCGCGCGCAGGTGCTGATCGACCTGCGCAGCTCGATCTACAACTATCCGGGCAAGGTGCTGTGGTCGCGGCTGCGCGTGGCGCCGGACGGCACGATCACCGGGTATCGCGAGACGCGCGGCTGGGCGCCGGGGCGCAAGCTGTTCTTCGCCATCCGCTTCGACAAGCCGCTGGTCGGCCAGGCCTTCCAAAACCGCGAGATCGACGTGCCCTACAAGGGCTTCGCCCAGCCCGGGCGGACGCCGAACGACCGCGCCCAGGTCCAGGGCCGCGCCCTGGTCGGCGTCTTCGACTTCGGCCAGCTGGACGGGCCCCTGACGGTGAAGGTGGCGCTGTCGTCGGTCAGCGAGGACGGGGCGATCGCCAACCTGGCCAGCGACGAGCCGGGCTTCGACTTCGACGCCCAGCGCGCCCGCGCCAAGGCGGCCTGGGAGAAGGCCCTGGGAGCCGTCGACATCCAGGCCCCCGCGGCGATGCGGAAGACGCTCTATACGGCGCTGTACCATACCCTGCTGGCCCCCAGCGTCTTCGCCGACGCCGACGGTCGCTATCGCGGGCCCGACGACCAGGTGCACGATGGCCAGCTGGACGGCCGTCCGTTCACCTTCCACTCGACCTTCTCGCTGTGGGACACCTTCCGGGCCGAGCATCCGCTGCTGACGCTGGTGCAGCCCGCCGACTACACCAACGACGTGGTCAATTCGCTGATCGCCTCCCAGCGGCAGAGCCCCTACCAGATCCTGCCGGTCTGGCAGTTCCACGGCCAGGAGACCTGGACGATGATCGGTTACCACGCCGTTCCGGTCATCGCCGACGCCTGGATGAAGGGCATTCGCGGCTATGACGGCAAGGCGGCCCTGGACGCCATGGTCAAGAGCGCGACCTACGCGCCGTATGGCGGTCTCGGCGACTACATGAAGCTGGGCTACGTCCCGATCGATCGCGAGCCCGAGGCGGCCTCCAAGACGGTCGAATACGCCTATGACGACTGGACCATCGCCCGCATGGCGAAAGACCTGGGCCAAGCCGACGTCGCCGCGACCTTCGAAAAGCGCGCCGCCTACTGGCGCAACAGCTTCGACGCCAAGACCGGCTTCCTGCGGGCCCGCAAGTCGGATGGCGCCTATCGCGAGCCGTTCAATCCGACCGCCATCAACTATGGCTCGGACTACACCGAGGGCAACGCCTGGCAATACTCGTGGTTCGCGCCGCAGGACCTGGGCGGAGTCGTCAAGATGCTGGGCGGCGACGCGGCGACGGTGAAGAAGCTGGACGCCATGTTCGACTTCGACAACTCCAAGCTCGACTATTCGCACGCCGAGGACATCGCCGGCCTGATCGGCCAGTACATCCACGGCAACGAGCCCAGCCACCACGTGGCCTACATGTACGACTACGCCGGCGCGCCGTGGCGGACCCAGGCCCGCCTGACCCAGATCGTGAACAGCCAGTACAAGCCGACGCCGGATGGTCTGTCGGGCAATGACGACCTGGGCCAGATGTCGGCCTGGCTGATGTTCACGTCGCTGGGCTTCTATCCCGTCACGCCGGCCTCGAACGAGTACGCCATCGGCCGGCCGTTCGTGGAGCGGGCGAATCTGAACCTGCCGAACGGCAAGC
>JAYRLX010000293.1:0-5157 GCA_041905125.1 Caulobacter sp.
GATGTTGCCCGATCCGATGATCGCAACCTTCGTCTTGCTCATGCCGTCCTCGCGGTGATGACGAGCGGAGGGAACCCGTCGATTTCAATGGTGTGCTGGCCCGGCTGCAGCGGGATCATGGGTCCCAGGGCCCCGGCCAGGATGATGTCGCCCGCCCGCAGGGGCGCGCCGAAGGACACGGCCGTATCGGCCAGCCAGGCCAAGGCGTTGATCGGATCGCCGAGGCTTGCCGCACCAGTCCCGCTGGAAACCACCGCACCGCCCTTGATCAGACGCATGGTCGGCGAGCGCAGGTCACGGCCGGCCTCGTAGGGCTCCACCGAGCCGAGCACGAAGCCTGCGCTGGAGGCGTTGTCGGCGATGGTGTCGACGATATCGATGTCCCAGCCAGCGATGGCGCTGTCGACGATCTCCGCGGAGGCGGCCACGCCCTGGATGCAGGCCTCCAAGGCCTGACGCGACAAGGCCGCCTGAGTGATGTCGCGCCCCAGCACGAAGGCGATCTCGGCTTCGATCCTGGGCGAGATCAGCCCCTTGAGCGGGATCTCGACCTCGTCGCCATGGACGGCCATGAAGTCGAACAGGACGCCGAAATCGGGCTGGTCGACGCCCAGCTGCTGCTGGACGGCCTTGGAGGTCAGGCCGATCTTGCGGCCGACGATCTTGGCCATCGCCGCCTGGTGGCGAGCGACATTGCGCTGCTGAACGGCGTAGGCGCTTTCGATGTTCTTGGCCGGAAGCCTGTTTCGGACCGGCGCGATCGCCCGTCCCGCGGCGCGCGCCTCGAACAAGGCGTCGGCCGCCTCGTCGATGACGGAGGCCAGCTCGGTAATCATGTTCCCTCCCCGGGATTTTTCGTGGGCCGGTGATCGCTCGCCGGCCCACTTTCGGGAAATCGATAGTTCACACGCCAGCCTTCAGCTGGATCGATAGGTTATTTGCGGGAGAGGAACTCGCCGACGAGCGCGTTGAAGGCTTCGGCTTTTTCCCATTGGACCCAGTGGCCGCAGCCGGTGAACAGGTGCATCTCCGCGCCGGGGATCGACTTGAGGAACACCAGGCCGCCGTCGACAGGGTTCACCCGGTCGTCCATGCCCCACAGGATCAGGGTCGGGGACGTCAGCCCCGGCAGACGCGGATCGCGCCACAGGACCGGGGCCTTGAGCGCCTCGGGCGCCAGGCGCAGCGGCGGCGCGGCCAGGATATCGGGCTGGGCGCTGGTCTCGAAACGCTCGCGGATCGTCTCGTCGGAGATCTCGCCAGGATTGAACACCAGTTGCTGGATGAAGGCCTTGAGCTTGGCCTCGCTGGGGCCCTCGCCCAGATAGTAGGTCAGAAGCTGCATCAGGGCGTTGGTGGGGGTGGGCGTGAACAGCGGCTGGCCGCCGCCCGGCCCCATCAGCACCAAGCGATCGACCAGAGCCGGATGGTCCAGCGCCAGACGAAGGGCCACGCCCCCGCCCAGGGAGTTGCCGACGATGTGGCTCCTTTGCAGGCCGATGGCGGCCATGAAGTCGGCCAGGCCACCGGCGATGTCGCCGAACGGGTCGGCCATGTTCAGGCCCTTGGTCGACTGTCCATAGCCGGGCAGGTCGGGGATGTAGACGGTGTAGTCGCGGCTGAGGGCCTCGATGTTGCGGCTGTAGTTGGACAGGCCCGCCGCACCAGGGCCGCCGCCGTGCAGCAGCATTACCGCCGGGCCCTGCCCGGTGACGTGGTAGTGGATTTTACGCGCGCCGGCGTCGGCGAAATGGCTTGGCAGAGTCATGCTCATGGGTTTCCCGGGGGCCTCCTGGTTTTTCATCCAGTCGTCGGCGCCCCAGGCCTTGCGGCAAATCGATTTCACTAAGCCAGGCTTCACCCTGATCGATAGGTTCGGCTCGCCGAACCGCGATCCATCAACCGCGTCGATGGCTGCATTTGGATTATCGACTGATCCTTCGGCTGATCCCGAGACAGCATGAGGCTGCGGCCTCGAACGCCGCGCTCATCAATCCGGACAAAGAGCCGGCCACGTCGCCCGCAGGGCGCGATGGTTAGAGGGGGAAACGATGTCACAAGGGCTATCCTTGCGCTTGATGCTGGCCGCCGGCGTCTGCGCCGCCGCTTTCGGCACCCAAGCCGCCGCACAGGACGCGACGACCAATTCAGGCACGGTCATCGAGGAGGTGGTCGTCACCGCGCAGAAGAAGGAAGAATCGCTGCAGAGCGTTCCGATCGCGGTGTCGGCCTTCAGCCAGGCCACGCTGGAGCGCCAGAAGATCGACGGCGGCACGAACCTTCAATTGGCGATTCCGAACGTGACCTTCGCCAAGTCCAACACCACCGGCTACAATTTCCAGATCCGTGGCATCGGCTCCAAGCTCAACACCGCCTCGGGCGACACCGCCACCGGCATCCACCTCAACAATGCGCCGCTGACGGCCAACAGCCTGTTCGAGGCGGAATTCTACGACGTCGAGCGCGTCGAGGTGCTGCGCGGACCGCAAGGCACGCTCTATGGCCGCAACGCCACCGGCGGCGTGGTCAACGTCATCACCGCCAAGCCGACCCACAGCTTCGCGGCCATGCTGCGCGGCGAGGTCGGCGACTACAACGCCCGCAAGGCGCGGGGGATGATCAACATCCCGCTGGGCGACGCCTTCGCCGTGCGTCTGGCCGGATCCTATCTCAAGCGCGACGGCTTCGGCACGAACCTGACCACCGGCTCGGACATCGACAACCGCGACCTCTATTCGGTGCGTGGCACGGTGGCTTTCGATCCGAGCGACAAGTTCGGCGCCACCCTGATGTGGGAGCACTTCAAGGAAGACGACCGTCGCTCGCGCATCGGCAAGATGTACTGCACCAAGGACGAGGGCCCCACCAGCGTCGGCGGCGTGGCGGTCTCCTCCAACACGGCCCTGGCGAATGTCGAGCGTGGCCTGCTGAGCCAGGGCTGTTCGGCCACCTCGATCTATTCGGACAAGGCGCTGGGCACGCCCAACTATCTGGCCGCGCTGGAAGGCATCACGGCGCTGGCTGCGGGTCTGGTCTCCAGCGATCCCTACGCCGGCAAGATGCAGACGCCCAACGTGCGCGACATCGAGTCCCGCTTCGATCCGAAGTACCAAGCCAAGAACGACGTGGCCGAACTGAACCTGCGCTACAAGCTCTCCGATGATCTGAGCCTGACTTCGCTGACGTCCTACAGCACCTATGACGTCTATTCGTCGGAGGACTACACCCGGGCCCAGCCGACAGGCACGTTCAACAGCACCGCCATCAGCCCCGGCGGCGTCTTCAACGATCCGCAGATCGGCGCCTATAACCGCATCGCCACCTACGACATCTCGCGCGGGAATTTCAAGCAGTGGACCCAGGAGCTGCGGCTGCAGTCGTCCTTCTCGGGTCCGTTCAACTTCAACATCGGCGGCATCTACGTCGACTACAAGACCGACACCTCCTATCAGGTGGTGGCCAACGGGATCACGGCCCTGGCCGTGGCCCGCAACGGCGGGGCCGCCTGCCCGGCGACCTCGACGACCTGCATCTACATCGACCCGAACGCCCAGCCCAACGGCACGGGCCACAACTACTTCTTGTCGCGCCAGCCCTATCACCTCAAGGCCAGCGCGGTGTTCGGGGAGGCCTACTACCAGGCCACCGAAAGCCTGAAATTCACGCTGGGCCTGCGCTGGACGCACGACGACAAGACCGTCGACAACATCCCCTCCCAGACGCTGGTGGCCGGCAGCGGCTATCCGGTCGGCACGCCCGCCCAGCAGAAGGCCGACTACAAGGAAGTCACCGGCCGCTTCGGCGCCGACTGGAAGCCGGTCCTGAGCTTCACCCAGGACACCCTGCTCTACGCCTTCTATTCCAAGGGCTATAAGGGCGGCGGGGTGAACCCGCCCTCGGCGGTGGGCTTTGCGGGCACCAAGGCCGCTTTCGATCCGGAGTTCGTCAACGCCTTTGAGCTGGGGACCAAGAACACCCTGTTGGGCGGCTCGCTGCAGCTGAACGCCACGGCCTTCTATTACGATTACAAGGGCTACCAGGTGGCCAAGGTGGCCAACCGCCAGAACGTCGTCGAAAACATCGACGCGGAGGTCAAGGGCGCGGAACTTGAGTTCGTCTGGAAGCCGGCCGCGCCCCTGCGCATCAACGGCACGCTGGGCCTGCTCGACACCAGCATCAAGAACGGCGCCTCGATCGACACCTTCAACCGCACGGCCGGCAACACCAGCTACGCCGTCGTCAAGTCGTCCAACGGACAGACCTGCATCGCGCCCACCTCGCTGATCGCCGGCTATCTGACGGGGATCAACGCCGGCGCCGTGCCGGTTACGGCGCTGCTGACGATCTGCAGCAACGCCGCCGCCAGCGAAGGCTTCAACACCGAGCTGAAGGGCAAGCAGCTGCCCAACGCTCCGAGCATGACGATGTCGCTGGGCGCGCAGTACGACTGGAGCCTCGCTGGCGGCTGGGGCGTGTCGCTGCGCGGCGACTACTACCGCCAAAGCCACAGCTACGCGCGGGTCTACAACACCGAGGCCGACCGGCTCAAAGGCTGGGAAAACGTCAACCTGTCCCTGGCGGCGACCAATAAGGACAAGGGCCTGACCATCGAAGCCTACGTCAAGAACGCCACCGACGAGACGGCCGTCACCGACCTCTACCTGTCGGACTCGGCGCTGTTCCGAAATGGCTTCTTCACCGACCCGCGAACCTACGGGTTCAGCGTCACCAAGCAGTTCTGAAGTTCCTACCTCGTCGGCGGCGAAGGCGACTTCGCCGCCGCTCTTTTGGGATTGAACATCATGCCCGCCCTGACCGGAAAGACCGCGATCGTGACTGGCGGCTCGCGCGGCATCGGACGGGCCGGCGCGCTGGCCCTGGCCGCGCAGGGCGCCGACATCGTCCTGACCTACCGCGGCGACGAGGTTTCGGCCGAGGAGACCGTCGCGGCGATCGCTCGCCTGGGCGCCAAAGCCGTTGCCGTGCGCGCCGACGTGACCCGGCTTGACCAGATCGATCTGCCGTTCGAAGCGGCCCAGGCACGCTTTGGCCGCACCGACATCCTGGTGGCCAACGCAGGGGTCGGGATCGCCGGCCCGTTCGCCGCCGCCACCGAGGCCCAGTTCGACCAGCTTTTCGCCGTCACCAAGGGCGTCT
>JAYRLX010000294.1:0-5138 GCA_041905125.1 Caulobacter sp.
AGGATTTCGGCGGCGCGGCAGGCCTGGGCTGAAATCGCCCAAGCGTTCCGGGACCGGGGTTCGTCGCCTCGGCCCGCCCGTCGGGGGCCTCTTTCGGAAGCGGGTTAAAACCCCGCGCGTCGAGGGCTCACCGGATAACGGCTGCGCGGAGCGTCTGGCTTCGTCGAAACGGTACACATACTTCAAACCTCCGGACGGATGTCCGGCGCTCCGCGTCCCTTTCCATCCCTTCAGCGGCCAGCCGCGTGAAGCGGGAGAGTCATGCGCCTACAGCGACAGCCCATACAGCCGACGATCGCGGCGTTCGCCATCGCGATGCACCGAGCCCTTCAGGTAGCCCTCGGGCTTGAAGCCCAGCTTCTCCAGCAGCTTCTCGCCGTGGTCGCCGATGTGGACGCTGGCGACCAGGCTCTTGAGGCCGTCGCTGGCGACGTGGGCGAGCAGGGCGGTGACCGCCTCGTAGCCGAAGCCTCGCCCCCAGTTGTCGCGGGCGATCACGAAGCGGATTTCGGCCCTGCCGTGGCGGCGATCGAAGTCGATGAACTCGCAATAGCCGAGGAACAGGCCGCTGTTGGTATGGCGGATCGCCCAGTAGGCGGCCTCGCCGGCGGCCATCTGCTCGACCTGATAGGCGACGCGCCGCGCGACTTCGTCGGGATCCTCGATCGGCTCCTGGTCGAGGTTGGACATCACCTCGGCGTCGCTGAGAAACGGATAGACCCGCGGGGCGTCTTCGACCGTCAGGGGTGAGAGGGTCAGGCGGGCGGTCTCGAGAATCATGCGGTCCAATATCGGGGGCTGGAAGGCTTATGGAAACGGGACTTTGGGACTTGCGTCGCGACACGCGCTTCCCAGCTATGGCGCGGAGGCGTCTCTAGTGGTAGAGGGGCCGCTTCGTTTTTCGCGCGACCTTTTGACCGCGCCCGGATCGAGAACACATTCGTCATGCTCATCGGCGTCCTGCTGGCCATCAACATCGTCGTCTGCCTCGGCCTGATCGGGGTGGTCCTGCTGCAACGCTCCGAGGGCGGCGCGCTGGGCATGGGCGGCGGTTCGTCCAGCTTCATGACCGCTCGCGGCGCCGGCGACCTGCTGACCCGCATCACCTGGATCCTGTTCTCGATCTTCCTGCTGATCAGCCTGGCGCTGACGATCCTGACGGGTCGCCTGAACAGCGGCGGTTCGGTGGTGGATCGCCTGGACATCCAGAACCTCGATTCCAAGGCTCTGAACGCCGCGCCGGCCGCTCCGGCTCCCGCCGACGTAGCGCCGTCGACCGCCGCGCCCGCGCCGATCCAGGCCCCGACGCCGCAGCTGAACACCCCGGCTCCGGCTGCGGCCCAGCCTTCGCTGCTGGCGCCCGCGCCCCAGGCCGCTCCGGCCAAGAAGGCGGCGGCGTCCGCGGCCAAGAAGCCGGCCGAGACCGCCACGCCCACGGTGGCCGCGCCGCCGGCCGAGCAGCCCAAGCCTTAAGCCGCTTCCTTTCGGAAGCTTTCGTCCGACCCCCGAGGGCAACCCGGGGGTCGAAACTTGTTGATGAACGCAGGTCTTTTCACCGGCGTCGTCGAATCACGAGTAATCTGATCGCCCATGACGCGGTACATCTTCATCACCGGCGGCGTGGTTTCCTCGCTTGGCAAAGGTCTGGCCTCGGCGGCGCTCGGCGCGCTGCTGCAAGCGCGCGGCTACACGGTCCGTCTTCGGAAGCTCGACCCCTATCTGAACGTCGATCCGGGCACGATGAGCCCGTATCAGCACGGCGAGGTCTTCGTGACCGACGACGGGGCCGAGACCGACCTTGATCTGGGCCACTACGAGCGCTTCACCGGCGTGTCGGCGAACAAGGCCGACAACATCACGACCGGCCAGATCTACAAGACGATCATCGAGAAGGAGCGCCGTGGCGACTATCTGGGCGCGACCGTCCAGGTCATTCCGCACGTGACCAACGAGATCAAGGACTTCGTCCTGTCGCCCGCCATGGACGAGACGGGCCAGAAGGCGGTCGACTTCGTGCTGGTCGAGATCGGCGGCACGGTCGGCGACATCGAGGGCCTGCCGTTCTTCGAGGCCATCCGTCAGCTCCGCCAGGACCTGCCGCGCGGCCAGAGCTGCTACGTGCACCTGACCCTGCTGCCGTTCATCAAGACGGCCGGCGAGATGAAGACCAAGCCGACCCAGCACTCGGTCAAGGAGCTGCGCTCGATCGGCATCCAGCCGGACATCCTGCTGTGCCGTTGCGAGCAGGAGATCCCGCCCGAGGAAAAGCGCAAGATCGCCCAGTTCTGCAACGTGCGCCCCAGCGCCGTCATCCAGGCGATGGACAGCTCGTCCATCTACGCCGTGCCGATCGACTATCACGAGCAGGGCCTGGACGCGGAAGTCCTGGACGTCTTCGGCATCCACGATGCGCCGGCGCCGAACCTGTCGCGCTGGAAAGAGATCGACAACACCGTCCAGCACCCCGACGGCGAGGTCACCATCGCCGTGGTCGGCAAGTACACGGTGCTCAAGGACGCCTACAAGTCGCTGATCGAGGCCCTGCACCACGGGGGCCTGGCCAACAAGGTCAAGGTCAACCTCGACTGGGTCGAGAGCGAGACCTTCGAGGGCGACGAGGGCGCGGCCGCGGCCCGCCTTGAGAACGCCCACGCCATCATGGTGCCCGGCGGCTTCGGCGAGCGGGGCGCGGAGGGCAAGATCCGCGCGGCCCAGTTCGCCCGCGAACGCAAGGTGCCGTACTTCGGCATCTGCTTCGGCATGCAGATGGCCGTGATCGAGACCTTGCGGAACGTCGCCGGCATCAAGGACGCCAGCTCCAGCGAATTCGGCCCGACAGAGCGTCCGGTGGTCGGCATCATGACCGAGTGGATCAAGGGCAATGAGACGGTCCAGCGCCGCTCCTCGGACGATCTGGGCGGCACGATGCGTCTGGGGGCCTACGAGGCCGTCCTGACGCCGGGTTCGAAGGTCGCCGAGATCTATGGCGCGACCGAGATCAGCGAGCGCCACCGTCACCGCTACGAGGTCAATATCGGCTACGTCCACATCATGGAGGACGCGGGCCTGAAGCTGACCGGCCGTTCGCCCAACGGCGTGCTGCCCGAGATCGTCGAGCGGGACGACCATCCGTGGTTCATCGGGGTGCAATATCACCCCGAACTGAAGAGCCGACCGTTCGCGCCGCACCCGCTTTTCGCCAGCTTCATCGCCGCCGCGAAGGAGCACGGACGCCTCGTCTGAGGACGAGGTTGCATCTTCCTACAGATTCGGGCATAAGCCCCCGCTCACGCGGCGGCCTGGGTCGAACCCTAGTCGCCGCTTCCGATTTTCACGCTCAGCGAGCAGAGTCACTTCGATGGCCGTTCCTAAAAGAAAAACTTCGCCTTCTCGCCGGAACATGCGCCGGTCGCACCACGCCCTGGGCGCCAACTCGTTCATCGAGGACAAGGACACCGGCGAGCTGCGTCGTCCGCACCATGTCGATCTGAAGACCGGCATGTACAACGGCAAGCAGATCCTGACGCCGAAGGAAGACTAAGGTCTCCTTCTCGTCTCTGACGGCTTGAAAGCGCCGCCCGGCCACGCTGGGCGGCGTTTTTCGTCTTATTTCCGTCATGACGTCGAAAATCGGTGTTATCCTTCCAAACGGGAGGAACGCCCATGCTCACGCGCCGGACCATAACGGCGGGACTGGGGATTTCGATGGCTGCGCCGCCTGCTTTGGCGGCGGCCATCGCGCCGGTCTCTTTGAATTCCCCTCAGACTTCGAATCCGCCAGCCAAGGCCGCGGATGAATCGCTCCTGTTCGTGGACGCCTCGATAGACGAGGACGAGCGGATGACCATCGAGGTCATGATCAACGGTCAGGGACCTTTCCGCTTCGTGGTCGACACCGGCGCCGGTCGCTCCGTACTGACCCCCGCCATCGTCGAGCAACTCGCCCTGCCGCGCGGCCCCGACATGATCGTGCACGGCATCGCCGGATCGGTCGTCAGCCCTACGGCGCGAGTCGAAATGCTCCGGGTCGGCGACGCGCGTCTGGCCGGCGGCGTCCTGCCTGTTCTTCCCCACGATAGGGTCGGTGCGGACGGCTTGCTGGGCGTCGACATTTTGGACGGTCGCAACGTTCTGATGGACTTCAAAAAGAACCAACTTCAGATCCGCCGCAGCAGAAGCTACTCGGAAATCACTCGCCGCAGCGGGGAGGTCGCGATCGACGCCGGTCACCGCTTCGGGCGCCTGACCCTGGCCGGAACGCGGATCGGCGGAACGCGGGCGACTGCCTTTATCGACTCCGGAGGCGGGGTCAGCATCGGAAACATGGCGCTTGCCCGAGCGATTACGGCGCGTCGCCGACGCACCAACGACATCGTTCGACCCGCCCGCTTGCTCACCGCCGATGGCGAAGTGCAGCTGGGCGAGTTTCGCATCGTGCCCTCGATCGTGATGGGCGAGTTGCAGCTGACCAATGTTCCTATGGCCTTCGCCGACGTGCACATCTTCGACGTCTGGTCCTTGAAGGATCAGCCGGCGGCGCTGCTGGGCGTGGATGTGCTGCGTCTCTTCGCGCGGGTCGAACTCGACTATGGCGACGACCGCGTCCTGTTCCGGGTGGGGCAGGGCGGTTTGACGCCAAGGGTCCTGAACGCCTGACTACTGCGAACGCCCCCGCGCCATGACCTGGCGGCGGCGGGCCTCGACCTTTTCCGGCGTGACCTCGCGGTTATGCGCGCTGGAGCGTTCATGTTCGAGCGCCAGGCCCTCGCCGAACGAGCGCGCGTAGCCGTCGTCGATCAGGCCCTTGTAGAAGGCCAGGGTCTCGACGGGGATCGACGCCATGTCCTCGGCCAGTTTCAGGGCCGTCGGCAGGAGCTCCTCGGGCGCGGTGACGCGATTGACCAGGCCCCAGTCCGCCGCGGTCCGGGCGTCCAGGAAATTGCCGCTGAGCGACAGCTCTTTTGCGCGGTAGGGCCCGATCAGCCGCGACAGCTTCTGGGACAGTCCCCAGCCCGGCATGATGCCGACCCGGGCGTGGGTGTCGGCGAAGCGGGCGGTCTCCGACGCGATCAGCACGTCACAGGCGAGGGCGAGCTCGAAGCCTCCGGTGATCGCCACGCCATTGATCGCGCCGATCA
>JAYRLX010000295.1:0-5135 GCA_041905125.1 Caulobacter sp.
ATAAGACGCGGCCCCTGGGTCGCCTGGTTCTTAGCGGATCCAAGTTCACGCCATGCTGCCCAAGCCCTTCGCCGTCCCGACGCTGTCCACGCCCGTTCTCGAGCCCGCCTCGGTCGGTCTCGAACCGGTGGATTTCGACGCGGTCGCCAAGGCCCTGGGCGCGCGCGGCTATGCTTCCGACCTTGAACAGCGCCTGGCCAGCCGTTTCGCGCGTCCGGTCCGCGCCCGCGCCTTCACCGACCGCACGACGACGGTGGCGGCGGCGCTGAAGGCGCTGGGCGTACGCCCCGGCGGCGTCTGCGTCGTCTCGGCCCTGGCCGATCTGGAAACCCTGGCCGGCGTCGCCGCGGCCGGCCTGACGGCCTGGCTGGTCGATGTCGATCCGTTCAGCGCCATGTTCGACACCCGTCATCTGCGCGAGCGCCTGCCCCATGCGCCCGGCCCGCTGGAGGCCATCGTGCCGGCCGCCGCCCACGGCCGCGCGCCCGACATGCGCGCCTGGGCCGCCTTCCGCGACGAGACCGGCCTGCCGGTGCTGGTCGACGCGTTCGGCGCCTTCGACGTGATGATCGAGGCCCCCGTGCCCGTGCTGATCGGCCTGCCGAGCGGCGAGGGCGTGTTCGTGGCCTGCGAGGACGCCACCCCGGTCAACGCCATCGAGGGCCGTCCCTTCGTCGGCGATGACGGCGTGGCCGCCTGGGCGCGCCTGCGCCACCGCCTCTGCGCCACGGCCCAGCAGCTGCGGGTGCTGCTGCTGGACAGCGGCGTCAGCTTCCAGCCGGGCTGGGGCATGAGCTGGATCTCGCCGACCTGCGCCCTGACCCTGCCGGGCGACGACGCCGGAACCGTGGCGTGGAAGCTGCGCCAGGCCGGCGTTCCGGCCAGCTGCGCGGTGCGGGATCTGACCGTCAAGGCCGACGACACCCCGACCGCCGACCACATCGCCGCCTCGACCGTGGTGATCGAACTGGACCCGGGTCTCGATATCGAGGGCCTGGACCGCCTGTGCGACGCGCTGCGGAAGGCGTTGGCTGGATTTGAACCCCTCTCCCATGGGGAGAGGGTAGGGTGAGGGGCTAAGCCCACTACCGCCGTAACCCCTCACCTCCCACCGCTTCGCGGCGGGTCCCTCCTCTCCCTATGGGAGAGGGTTCTTACGCATGGCTAGCCGCGTAGGCCTCGACCTGCGCCACGCGCTCGGCCTTTTCCGCCTCCGACAGAAACGAGCCCTCAAAGCTGTTCTTGGCCAGGGTGACGATCTCGTCCCGCGTCAGGCCCACGGCGTCGGCGGTGGCGAGGTAGTTCTCCAAGAGGTAGCCGCCGAAATAGGCCGGGTCGTCGGAATTGACCGTGGCCTTCAGGCCCAGGGCCAGCATCTTCTTGAGCGGATGGACGTCCAGGCTGGGCACGCCGCACAGCTTCAGGTTCGACAGCGGGCAGACCGTCAGGGTCGTCCCGTCCTTGACCAGGCGCGCGGTCAGGGCCTCGTCCTCCAGCGCGCGGTTGCCGTGGTCGATGCGGTCGACCTTCACCAGGTCGATGGCTTCCCAGACATATTCCGGCGGGCCTTCCTCGCCGGCGTGGGCCACGACCTTGAGGCCGAGGTCGCGGGCGGCCTGCATCACGCGTGCGAACTTGGCGGGCGGGTGGCCGACCTCGGAGCTGTCGAGGCCGACGCCGGCCAGCGAGGACAGCCAGGGCTTGGCCTGTTCCAGCGTCTCGAAGGCGCTCTCCTCGGAGAGGTGCCGCAGGAAGCACAGGATCAGCTTGGAGGTGACGCCCAGAGTCTGCTCGGCCTCGGCCATGCCGGCCAGCAGGCCCTTGATCACCGTGTCGAAGGCGATCCCGCGGTCGGTGTGGGTCTGGGGATCGAAGAAGATCTCGGCATGCGTCCCGCCGTCGGCCGCCAGACGCTGGAAATAGGCCAGGGCCAGGTCCTTGAAGTCGGCTTCGGTGATCAGCACGCCCGCGCCCTGGTAATAGATGTCCAGGAAGTCCTGCAGGTTGGAGAACTCGTAAGCCGCCCGGATCTCGTCGACCGACTTGTAGGGCAGGGTGATCCCGTTGCGCTGGGCCAGGGCGAACATCAGCTCCGGCTCGAGGCTGCCCTCGATGTGCATGTGCAGCTCGGCCTTGGGCAGGCCCCTGACAAACTCGGGGGAGGCGAATTGGGCGAAGGCGGTGTCGGTCATGGGGGAGTTATGGGCCGTGGCCCTCCCTCCAATCAACCGTGTCCTTCTCCCCTTGCGGGAGAAGGTGTCGGCGCAGCCGACGGATGAGAGGTTTCGCGGCGCCGCTGGCGCGACCCCTCACCCGGCCCTGGCGGGCCACCCTCTCCCGCAAGGGGAGAGGGCAACACCTCACGACATCGGCGGCGCCGGCGGCGGAGGCCCCTCCGGCAGCGGGATGAACTCGTCGTGGTCGAGGTCGGGCAGTTTCATGCGGCCGGCTTTCCAGTCGGCCTTGGCCTGCTCGATGCGGTCCTTGGACGAGGAGACGAAGTTCCACTCGATGAAGCGCGGGCCGATCGGTTCGCCGCCCATCAGCATCACGGTCGAGCGCTCGATTGCCTTGAACACCACGGTGTCGCCCGGCGCGAAGACGGCCATCTGGGCGGTGGTCAGCTCGCGGCCGTCGACCTCGACCCGCCCCTCGGCGACATAGGCGGCGCGTTCGGAATATTCGGCGGGCAAGGCGGCGGTGGTGCCCGGCTCCAGCTCCCAGTGGACATAGAACAGCGGCGAATAGACCGGTACGTTCGACTTGGCGCCGAACGCCTCGCCCGCGATCAGTCGCGCCTTCAGCCCGCCGTTCTCGTAGTAGGGCAGGTCCTGCGGACCCTCGTGGTGGGTGAAGCTGGGATCGATTTCCTCATACTCCTTGGGCAGGGCGATCCAGGCCTGCATGCCGTCCATGCGGCCGCCGTGCGCGCGCAGGCCCTCGAAGCGTTCGGAGTGGGTGATGCCGCTGCCGGCGGTCATCCAGTTGACCTCGCCCGGCTTGATCACCGCCAGCGAGCCGACGCTGTCGCGGTGGGTGATCTCGCCCTGGAACAGATAGCTCAGGGTTGAGAGGCCGATGTGCGGGTGCGGGCGCACGTCGGCGTCCTTGGCGAAGCCGGGCTGGAAGGTCGCCGGGCCCATGTGATCGAGGAAGGTGAACGGCCCGACCATCCGGTGGGCGTGGAACGGCAGCACCCGCCCGACCTCGAAATTGCCGAGGTTCTTGCGGCGGGCTTCGATGATGAGGTCGATCATGGGCAACTCCGGACGGTGACGCGCGCGGAGCTTAGCGGGGAGTTTGGGGCGGCGCTTGTCGAATTCGCACCGAAAGGGTCTTCTCGGTTGGGATGGCCGTTGGAGGGGAAGATGCCGACGCCCGAGGAGCAAATGGCCGAGATGGCCGCCCGCTACGCGCCCGCGATCGCCGAGCGCGGCCTGGCGGCCATCGAGCGCCTGCGCCAGCGAATGCCGGGCGCTCATCGGCTGGTCTATGACAACTACAACGCCCTGGCGGTCGGCTTTGCCCATGGCGACCGGGCCAAGGACGCTTTCGTCTCGATCGCCTTCTATCCGCGCTGGGTGACGCTGTTCTTTCTTTATGGCGCCGATCTCGACGATCCGACCGGGCTGCTGAAGGGCGATGGCGCCCGCGTACGCCACGTGGTGCTGGACGGTGTCGAAGACTTGGAGCGGCCGGAGATCGTCGCCTTGCTCGACCAGGTGCTGGAGCGCCATGGCGTGGCGTCGGGAGCGGATGGGCCGCTGGTGATCAAGTCGATCTCGGACAAGCAACGCGCGCGGCGGCCAGCCGCCAAGACGCCCTGATCTCCCGCCGCGCTACAGGCTGTCCGCCCGCTTCAGCGGCCACAGGGCCAGCAGACTGATCGCGCCGGCCGCGGCCAGGTACAGGCCCACCAGCTTCAGGCCGCCGTGGGTGGCGAGGGCCTGGGCGATGGCTGGGGTCATGCCGCCGCCGATCACGCCGCCGACATTGAAGGCGATCGAGGCGCCGGTGTAGCGCACCCGCGCCGGGAACAGGCTGGGCAGCCAGGCGCCCAGCGGTCCGTAGACCAGGCCCATGACCACCAGGGCGAAGCACAGGAAGGCGGTGATGACCGCCAACGCGCCCGAGGCCATCATCGGCGCCAGGGCCGCGCCGGCGACGATGGTCAACACCGAGCCCGCCATCAGCACGCGCCGGGGGCTGGACTTGTCCGCCCAGTAACCGGCCCAGACGATGCCCGCCGCCATGAACAGGATGGCGAACAGCAGCACGCCCAGGAACTGCTGGCGGCCATAGCCCAGGGTCGTGACGCCATAGCCCAGCGAGAAGGCGGTGGTCAGGTAGAAGAGGGCGAAACAGGCCACGACCGCGAAGGTGCCGCCGATCGTCTCGCGCGCATGGGTCTTCATCAGCTCGGCGACCGGCACGTGCGGCGGCGGGGCTTCGTGCGCGGCGGCCTGGAAGGCGGGGGTCTCGGTCAGCTTCAGGCGGATCCACAGACCCACCCCGACCAGCAGGATGCTGCCCAGGAACGGCACGCGCCAGCCCCAGGCCTGGAACTGCTCCGGCGTCAGCATGGCGCCGAGGATCAGGAAGAGGCCGTTGGCGGCGATGAAGCCGACCGGCGCGCCCAGCTGCGGGAACATGCCAAAGCGCGCGCGGAGGCCGGGCGGGGCGTTCTCGACCGCCAGCAGCGCCGCGCCGCCCCACTCGCCGCCCAGGCCGAAACCTTGGCCAAAGCGCAGCAGGCACAGCAGGAACGGCGCGATCCAGCCGGCCTGGTGATAGGTCGGCAGGAAGGCGACCAGCAGGGTCGAGCCGCCCATGATCAGCAGCGAGGCCACCAGGGTCGACTTCCTGCCGATGCGGTCGCCGAAGTGGCCGAACACGATCGAGCCCAGCGGCCGGGCGATGAAGGCCACGCTCAGACTGGCGTAGGAGGCCAGCAGCTGCATGGCCGGCGAGCTGGCGGGGAAGAACAGCGGCCCGAACACCAGCGAGGCGGCGGTGGCGTAGATATAGAAGTCGTAGAATTCGACCGCCGTGCCGATCAGGCTGGCGGCCAGCACGCGTCGCGTCGACGCGCCGCCAGCGCTCGATGGGGCCATGTGGCCTCTCCCCGGATTGTC
>JAYRLX010000296.1:0-5125 GCA_041905125.1 Caulobacter sp.
AGACGCTCGATCACGGCGGCGCGGAGACGATCCTCGGCGTCGAGGACCAGGGCGCGGTTCAGCGGGAGCTCGCCGCGCGCGATGGCGGCGGACCACTGGTCGGTCGGCACGTGGTTGCCGACGAAGCCCTCGCGGAACTGACCGATCGACGACGGGCCGATGGGAACGAGCACCGGCGCGGGATCGTCCGTATACCCCTGAAAGTTCCGGCGCAGCCGTCCCTCGGTCGCGGCCCCGGTCAAGGCGTCGTCCGGCAGGGCGTAGTGGTCAAGGCCGATGCGGACATAGCCAGCCTCGGTCAGCGCCGCGTCGGCGGCCTCGGCCTGGGCCCAGCGACCGTCCAGATCGGCGAGATCGGCCTCGCGGATCATGGTCTGGTGCTTCTTCATCCATGGCACGTGGGCGTAGCCGAACACCGCCACCCGATCGGGCCGCAGCTGGACCGCCAGGCGCGCGGACTCGTGGACGTTCTCGGGCGTCTGGCCCGGCAGGCCGTACATCAGGTCGAAGTTCAGGCCTTTGACGCCGACGGCGCGCAGCCGTTCGGTCGCGCGCGCCACGTGGTCGTAGGGCTGGATGCGATTGACCAGGGCCTGGACTGTCGGATCGAAGGTCTGGACGCCCAGGCTGACGCGATTGACGCCCACGGCGCCGGCCACATCGACAAAAGCCTCGGACAGCATGCCCGGGTCCAGCTCGGCGGCGATCTCGGCGCCGGGGCGCGGGCGGAAGACCGTCTTCAGCCGTGTGACCAGGGCGGCGAAGTCCTCGGGGCTCAAGGCGTTGGGACTGCCGCCGCCAAAGTGCAGGTGCGCCAAGCCGTCGTGCTCGCCCAGCCGCCCGGCGACCAGGTCGACCTCGCGCAGCAGGGTCTCAAAGAAGGTCCCGACCCGCTCGTAGGTGTGGGCGATCGAGGTGTGGCAGCCGCAGTACCAGCACAGGCGCCGGCAGAACGGCACGTGGACATAGACCGACAGCCGGTCCTCGGCGCGGGTGCGGGCGCACCAGTCCTGGGCTTGCAGCGCCTGTTGGGCGTCGAAGGCCAGGGCCGTCGGATAGCTGGTGTAGCGGGGGAGGTTCCGTTCGGCGTGCTGGCGCTGGGCCGGAGTCAGGACCGAAGGGGTCATGCGCAAAGTCCTAGAAGCTCGTCCTGCCGGCGCAGACGCACGCGGCGGGAGGCGCGCGCGTCGATCAGTCCCTGGTCCTGGAGCTGCGACAGCGTGCGGGAAACGGTGTGGATGGTCAGGCCTAGATAGTCGGCGATGTCCTGGCGGGTCATCGGCAGGTCGAACTCGTCGTCCGCGTCGAAGCGCTGGGCGAAGTCGATCAGGAAGGCGGCGACGCGCTCGACCGCGCCCAGCCGCGCCAGCATGGCCGCGTGGTTCTGGCTACGTTGCAGTCCACTTGACGCGACAGACAACAGGCGCTGGCCCAGCAGAGGATCGTGGGCCGACAGGCGGCGCAGCGTCGCGACCGGAATGGCCAGCAGGATCACGTCGGTCATGCCCTCGGCGGAGCAGGCATGTTCGCCGCCCGCCTCCAGCCCCAGGACATCGCCTGGGACGTGGAAGTCACAGACGTGGCGGCGCCCGTCGCCCAGCAGCCGATAGGTCCGCACCGCGCCAGACAGCAGCTGGTAGACGGTGTCGACCGTCTCGCCCTGCGCGAAGATCTCCTCGCCCGGCGCCCGGCGAATGCTGACCCCGGCGGGGACCAGTGTCTGGGCGGGCGGCGGATCGAACTTGGCGAAGGCGAGGGTCATGGGCGGCCCGGCGGCTGAGGCTTGTGTCGACCTGAGCCTTAGCAACCGCGCCGGTCCCGCCGTTATTCGGGAAATCGCCCTAGGTAGAATTCCGGGATTAAGCTGGAGCCCGGCCGAGCTTAGGGGTGGCGCCAGCCTTTTCACCCATAGCCACCCGTCTCTCATGGTCGCCACCATTCCTCCCCATAGTCTTCGCGGCGCCGACATGTTCGGCCATCTGGACGAGATCGCGGCCGCCGACGTGCTCGGGGCCGGAACCGTGCGTCCGCTGGTCGCCGGGCGCGTGGTCTTCAGCCAGGGCGATCCCGGATCGACCTGTCACACGTTGCTGGAAGGCCGGATCAAGATCGTGCAGGCGCGCCCCGAGGGCAGCCAGTCGGTGATCCGTTTCATCGGCCCGGGCGAGATGTACGGCACCGTCGCGGCCCTGATGGGCAAGCCGTTCCCGGCCGACGCCGTGGCGGTGGTCGACAGTCTCGAGATCTACTGGACCGTCGCGGCCATGCGCCAGCTGATGGCGCGTTATCCCGAGATCGCCATGGGCTCGGCCGCTTCGGCCGGGCATCGCCTGTTCGAACTGCAGGACCGGGTCGGAGAAATGGCCGGCGAGAAGGTCGAGCAGCGCATCGCCCGCACGCTCTTGCGCCTGGTGCAGCAAGCCGGCCGCAAGACCGACGGGGGGATCGAGATCGACTTCCCGATCACCCGCCAGGAGCTGGCCGAGATGGCGGGTTCGACCCTGCACACCGTCAGCCGGACGCTGGCGGCCTGGGACGAGCGCGGCGTCACCGCCAGCGCGCGCCGTCGCATCATCGTTCGCCGGCTGGACGTGCTGACGAACCTCGCCGAGGCGGGCTGACCTTTTCAACGAGCGCAAGGAAATAGCGCCGCGACTCCGGGAGTCGCGGCGCTTTGGCGCTCTCACTTGATCGCGGCGAAGTCGGCCGTCAGGCGCTTCTTGGCCATGGTCGGCGCGGTCGCGATGGCGGCTTCGGCCTCGGCGGCGTTCGGCTTGCCGTCGCCGACCTTGGCCACGAAGGTCATGCCCATCGCCCAGTGCGGCATGCACTTGAAGCCATAGACGCCCGACTTGGCGACCTTCACCACGACTTCCTTGCCGATCACGCCCTTCACAGGCGCGACGCCGGCGGGCCACATGCCGGGGATCGTCTCGACGTTATGGCCAACGTCGGTCGGGATGAAGCGGATGGTGTCGCCCATCTTCAGCTTGGCGTTCGCCGGTTCGAACACCATCATGCCCTGCGAGCCCTGGTTCAGCATCTTGACCTGCAGTTCGGCCGCGCCAGCGGTCCCGGCGATCGCCACCGCGCCGATCACGGCCCCGGCGACGAGAACGGACTTCAACATCTTCACTCACCTTTGTCTGGGGACGGGCGCACCGCCCGCTCGTCGCCACCGATAGACCGGGCGAGCCCGCGAGACCTTGCTCCAGAGCAAGCGAATGCGAATTCCGCCCCGACCATCGTGATCCTCACCTTGTCGATCGACAATTCCGCGCCAGCGCGAATCCGCCAGCCTCCTGGTCTTTGGAACAGGAGCCGGATCATGGCTTTCGACATTCCCCTGGCCGCGGAGATATGGGCCGCGAAATATCGGTTCGCGCCGGACGCGGGCGGCGGCGACGCCTCCGTCGAAGACAGCTGGCGCCGCGTGGCCGAAGCAATCGCCGAGGCCGAGCCGGTCGAGGCGCGCGAGGCTTGGCGGGGGAAGTTCCTCGACGCGCTGGGCGACTTCCAGTTCATGCCGGCCGGCCGCATCTTCGCCGGGGCCGGGACGGGCAGGGCGGTCACCCTGTTCAACTGCTTCGTCATGGGGACCTTGCCGGACGACCTGCCCGGCATCTTCGAGCACCTGCGCGAGGCGGCGGTCACCCTGCAGCAGGGCGGCGGCGTTGGCATGGATTTCTCGACCATCCGCCCGGCCGGCGCGCCGGTGCGCGGCGTCGGCGCCGACGCCTCGGGTCCTTTGAGCTTCATGGACGTCTGGGACTCGATGTGCCGCACGATCCTGTCGGCCGGCCAGCGGCGCGGGGCGATGATGGGCTGCCTGCGCATCGACCACCCCGACATCGAGGCCTTCATCGACGCCAAGCGCGAGCCGACCCGCCTGCGCAACTTCAACCTCTCGGTCCTGGTCACCGACGCGTTCCTCGAGGCCCTGGCCGCCGACGCGGACTGGCCGCTGGTGTTCGGCGGCGAGGTGTTCAGGACCGTCCGCGCCAGTGACCTGTGGCGGCGGCTGATGACGGCGACCTACGCCTATGCCGAGCCGGGCGTGATCTTCGTCGACCGGGTCAACGCCCGGAACAACCTGGCCGACTGCGAGAAGATCGCCGCCTCGAACCCCTGTGGCGAACAGATGCTGCCGCCCTATGGCGCCTGCCTGCTCGGCTCGATCAACCTGGCCCGCCTGGTGGCTGCGCCCTTCACCGAAGCCGCCACGCTCGACGAGGAGAAGCTCGCGGAGCTGACCCACGTCGCGATCCGCTTCCTGGACGACGTGATCGACGTCTCGCGCTTTCCGCTGGAGGCCCAGGCTGAAGAGGCGCGCGCCAAGCGCCGGCTGGGTCTGGGCGTCACCGGTCTCGCCGACGCCCTGATCTTCTGCGGCCAGCGCTATGGCTCGGAAGAGGCGGCCGAGACGACCAGGCGCTGGCTGGGGATCATCAAGCGCGAGGCCTACCGCGCCTCCGCCGCCCTGGCCGCCGAGAAGGGACCCTACCCGCTGTGGGATCCCCGCGTGCTGGATCGGCCGAACCTTCTGGACCTGGACGACGAGACCCGCGCGCTGATCGCCAAGCACGGCCTGCGCAACGGCTGCCTGACCTCCATCGCGCCGACGGGCACGACCTCGCTGGTGGCGGGCAACGTCTCGTCCGGCGTCGAGCCGGTCTTCGCCTACGCTTACAATCGCAAGGTCCGCCAGCCCGACGGCTCGACCCGGCAGGAGGCCGTCGAGGACTACGCGCTGACGGTCTGGAAGCGGCTGCATGGCGACGCCGAGCCGCCGGCGGACGTCTTCGTCTCGGCCCAAACCCTGACGCCGCGCGAACACCTGGTCATGCAGGCGGCGGCCCAGTCGATGATCGACAGCTCGATCTCCAAGACCGTCAACTGCCCGGCCGACATCGCCTTCGACGCCTTCTGCGACGTCTATCTCGAAGGCTGGCGGATGGGCTGCAAGGGCCTGACGACCTATCGTCCCAACGCGGTCACCGGCTCGGTGCTGTCGGTGGATGCGCCGCCGGCCGAACAGCCGCCGACGCCGGAAGCTTCCCACGATGACACGCCGCTGATCGCCCGCGAGGAGGCTCTCAGCGGCATGACCTACAAGATCAAATGG
>JAYRLX010000297.1:0-5112 GCA_041905125.1 Caulobacter sp.
GGGCTTGGGACACGATCCTGGTCCTTCTCGACCGCGGTTTAGGCGGCGGCCTTCCAGTTCGGCTCCAGCACGACGTGCGGCGGGCAGGGTGCGACCTCGCCGGCGGGCAGGCCGCACAGTTCATTTGCGAAGCCGTGGTTCACGTCACGGTGGTGAGCCTCGTCGGCGCGGACCACCTCGACCACGTCGCGCAGCGTCGCGCCGGCCGGCAGGTTCCAGTAGTCGAGGGCGATCTGGGGCGCGGCGACATTGGGGCTGCGGCCTTCGTCGATCTCGGCCAGGTAGTGGGTGTAGCTGATCACCGCCTCTTCCTCGAAATAGCCGACCACCCGGTGAGCGGTCTTCGAGGAGACTAGGTAGAGGCCGAAGAAGAACAGGTAGAAGACCCACTGCGCCGCGACGACGACGAAGCGCTCGAACAGGGTCGGCTTGGCCACCTCGATGAAGGTCATCAGGTGCATGCGCTCGTTCTCGGCCTCGTCCATCAGGGTCTTGATCCAGCCCTTGTCGCCTTCCATCCGGCGCAGGCACTTCAGGTGGTTCAGCGTGGCGCCGACCATGCCCGGCACGGCCGCGACGGTCTCCAGGACCACCGCGCGGTGGCCGTAGCGCTTGGCGAAGAAGGTGTCGGCGCAGAAGCGCAGCGCCTTCACGAAGCCGAAGGCGACGACGTCCGACACGCCCTTCGGCTGGTGATGAACGTCGAGATCGATATGCGGAGCGGTCATGGCTTTTCGCCTTTTCATCCTCTGGCGACCCCCTGGCCGCCGACGAGGTGCTTGATACCGCCGCCTGCCTGACCCAGACATTCTGGTCTGATCCTAAGGAGAATCCCTGAGTGGCCGGCGGCGCCCGAGGGGATTAGCGCGGAGCGATGACCATCGACGAGTTCCTGAAGGGCCGTCCGGACCCCATGCGGGAATGGGGCATGGCCATAGGCATCGCGGTCGGGCTGGTGGCCATCGGCACGGCCACGCGTCTGCTGTTCGAGCCTTTGCTCGGCGATCGCGGCCTCTATCTCTTCTTCTTCCCAGCCGTCGTCGCCGCGGCCGCCTTTCGCGGCCTGTACGGGGGACTCGTCGCCTGCGCGCTGGGTCTTGTCAGCCTGCTGACCCTGAGCGCGCGCGGCGACGGCCTCGACCTCGGCGACTGGGCCGGCGCCGCCCTTTACGTCGCCGTTTGCACGGCGATCAGCTTTGGCGGCGAGCGCTTCCGGATCGCGCGTCAGCGCACCGAGGCGGTGACCGAGGACCTGCTGGTCCGCGAGGCGCACCTGGCCTCGATCCTCGACACCGTGCCGGACGCGATGGTGCTGATCGACGACGCTGGACGCGTGGTCTCGTTCAGCTCCACAGCCGAGCGCCTGTTCGGCTGGACGGCGGCGGAGATCACCGGCCAGAACGTCAGCCGACTGATGCCCGAACCGTATCGCTCGCAGCACGACGGCTATCTAAGCCGCTACTACGAGACCGGAGAACGCAGGATCATCGGCCTGGGCCGCGTCGTGATCGGGGAGCGCAAGGACGGCTCGACCTTCCCGATGGAGCTGTCGGTCGGCGAGATCCGCGCCCGACATGGCCGGTTCTTCACCGGCTTCGTCCGCGATCTGACGGAAGCGCAGCGCAGCCAGGCGCGGCTGCAGGAACTGCAAAACGAGCTGGTCCATATCGCGCGCCTGACCTCGATGGGCGAGATGGCCTCGGCCCTGGCCCACGAGATCAACCAGCCGCTTTCGGCGCTGACCAACTACCTGAAGGGCGGGCGGCGGCTGCTGGAAGCCTCGGAGATCGACCGCGACCTGCTGGGCGCGGCCTTGGAGCGGGCGGGCGAGCAGGCCTTGCGCGCAGGCTCGATCATCCGCCGGCTCCGCGATTTCGTCGCCCGGGGGGAAACCGAGAAGCAGGTCGAGGATCTCAGCCGCATGGTCGAGGAGGCCGTCGCCCTGGCCCTGATAGGCGTCCGCGAGGTGGGTGTCGATGTCCGCCTCGACCATGGCGCGGGCGGTGAACAGGTGCTGGCCGACCGCGTTCAGGTGCAGCAGGTCATCGTCAACCTGGTCCGCAACGCCGTCGACGCCATGGAAGCCAGTCCGCGCCGGGAATTGACCATCAGCGTCGGCCGTCTCGACGACCAGGCGCTGATGACGGTCTCCGACACCGGTCCCGGCATCGCGCCCGAGATCGCCGACAATCTCTTCGCGCCGTTCATGACCACCAAGCGAGACGGCATGGGCGTTGGCCTGTCGATCTCGCGGACCATCATCGAGGCCCATGGCGGCCGGCTGTGGGTCGAGCCCACCCCGGGCGGCGGCGCGACGTTCAAGTTCACCCTGAAGCTCGTCGAAGGAGACATCGACCTTGAGTGAGGCTGTCGTTCACATCATCGACGACGATGCGGCCATGCGCGATTCCCTGGCCTTCCTGCTGCAGGTGAACCGGATCCCGTATCGCATCTTCGAGTCGGCGGTCGCCTTCCTGGACGACCTGCCCGAGGACGGCGGCTGCGTGCTGTCCGACGTGCGCATGCCGCAGATGAACGGCATCGAGATGGTCCGCAAGCTCAAGGAGCTGGACTATCGCGCGCCGATCATCGTCATGACCGGCCACGCCGACGTGCCGCTGGCCATCGAGGCGATGAAGGCGGGCGTGTTCGACTTCATCGAGAAGCCGTTCGACGAGGACTTGCTGCTGCAGGCCCTGCGCGCGGCGCTCGAGAAGGGCAAGGCGCAGAGCGAACAGGACGAGGCCCTGGCGACGACGCGCCGGCACATCGCCGCCTTGTCCCCTCGCGAGCGCGACGTTCTCGAGGGGCTGGTCGATGGCAAGGCCAACAAGATCATCGCCTATGACCTGGGCATCAGTCCGCGCACCGTCGAGATCTACCGCGCCAACCTGATGACCAAGATGCAGGCCCGCAGCCTGTCCGAACTGGTGCGCATGGCCCTTTCGGTCAGAGGCTAGCCAAAGCGCCGGAACAGGACGTTGTTCTCCAGGTGCATGTGGTCGCGCAGGTCGGCGTCGATCTCCTGGCAGAGGGTGTAGAGCGCGCGCCAGGTTCCGCAGGCGTTTTCGGGTGGCGTAAAGTCGTTGGTCAGGCGCGCCAGACCGGTCAGCTGCTCGATGACGTCCTCGTGCTCGGACTCCATGCGGGAGATCGGGCCGGTCAGCGGATTGGCGCCGCGTCGCATCAGCGGAAACAGCATCAGCTCTTCCTTCTGGTGATGGGCCTCCAGGTCGTCGAACATGAAGGCCAGGTGCTGGGAGACGCCGGTCGGGCACTCGGGACGATCGCCGTGCACGCTCTCCACCCGCGCGGCCAGGAAGATCGCTTCGGGAAATTGTCGGCGGTGGACCTCGTGATAGCGCTCCAGCAGGTGGTCGATCAGGGCCTCGGTCTCGTCGGGGGCCAAGGCCGCCTCCGAGCGGTCCAGGGCGTCCAGCTGGGCGACCAGGCCGGCGAGATCGATCCCGCGATCCTCGGCGGCCTCCGCGAGCGATGCGTCGCCGCCACAGCAGTAGTTGATCTTGTGGCGGCGGAAGATCGCGGTCGATCCGGGGCGGCTGATGGCGATGTCGCGAACGCTCTGGTCGCGAAGGGAACGGGCGGTGGTGATGTCCATGACAGGCTCTCCTCTGCCGCCTGACTAGGGCGGCCCAGGGCGGAGAACGTTGCGCCGCGCCAAGTTCGCGCGGCCACCGGGGCGGCCGACCGACGTTCCGCGCCTACTTAAGGAAGCGTCGCCATGGTGATTTGGCGGGGACTTCCGACGCACGGAGAGGCCGCGCCGCTTAGGTTTTGCACCACTTTCCACGGGTCCGCCGGGCGCTCGGCCGCGCCTGGCGCAGGTTGTCCATGCACAAAGATCGGGATGCTCGGAGGTCTACCTGTCCCGTCCATCGGCGCCGTTCGGGCGTCGGAGGATAGGAATATGAAAGCCCTCGCTCTTTTCGCCACCGCCGCGGCCCTGGCCCTGACCGGAACCGCCGCCATTGGCGCCACGCCGGACGCTCCGGCCCCCGCCGTCGCCGACACCGTCCGCCTGGCGACCGACCTGCCGCCGCCGATCGCGCGCCGCGCGCCCGCCACCGTGAAGGTCGACCTCGTCACCCAGGAAGTGGTCGGCAAGCTGGCCGACGGCGCGACGTTCAAGTTCTGGACTTTCAACGGCAAGGTGCCGGGTCCGATGGTCCGCGTCCGGGTCGGCGACACCGTCGAGGTGTCGCTGAAGAACGCCGCCGACAGCGAGCACATGCACAATGTCGACTTCCACGCCGTGACCGGTCCCGGCGGCGGCGCGGTCGCCACCATGGCCGCACCCGGCGAGACCCAGACCTTCACCTTCAAGGCGATGGCGCCGGGCCTCTATGTCTATCACTGCGCCACGCCGATGGTGGCGGAGCACATCGCCAACGGCATGTACGGCGCGATCCTGGTAGAGCCCGAGGAAGGCCTGCCCAAGGTCGACCGCGAGTTCTACGTGATGCAGGGCGAGGTCTATACCGACGAGGCGATGGGCTCGAAGGGCCTGCTGAACGAGAGCATCGAGAAGCTCCTGAACGAGCAGCCGGAGTTCTACATCTTCAACGGCGGCTTCAAGGCGCTGACCGGCGACAAGGCGCTGCACGCCAAGGTCGGCGAGACAGTCCGGATCTTCTTCGGCGTCGGCGGCCCCAACAAGACCTCCAGCTTCCACGTGATCGGCGAGATCTTCGACCACGTCTATCCGTACGGCTCGCTGACCAGCACGCCGATCAAGGACGTGCAGACGGTCACCGTCGCGCCGGGCGGCGCCACGGTCGTCGATTTCAAGCTGGAAGTCCCCGGCAACTACATCATGGTCGACCACGCGCTGAGCCGGCTGGAACGCGGCGGCGCCGGCATCCTGACCGTCGAAGGCCCGGCCAATCCGGACGTCTTCACGGCCCCGCCGAACCCGCACAAGGGCGGCGGCCACTAAGACGAAGTCCCCCGGGGGCGGCGAGCGTTCGCCGCCCCTTTTTCTTCTCCGACAGACAACAGATTGATCCATGAGACAGCATGCCCTGCTGGCGCTCGCGGGCGTGAGCGCGCTCGCCCTCGCCGCCACCGCCCGCGCCGCCGAAGCGCCTGGCC
>JAYRLX010000298.1:0-5044 GCA_041905125.1 Caulobacter sp.
GGCTCGCCCGCCTTCCTGGCCGAGGCGGGGCTCGAGGTCGACGCTCTGGCTGGCGAAGCTGATCGCGCCAGAACCGAGGGCGCCACCGTGGTCTTTGTCGCTATCGACGGGCGGCTGGCGGGCGCCTTGGCGATCGCCGACCCGATCAAGTCCGGCACGCCCGCGGCGCTTGAAACCTTGAAGCGCGAGGGCGTGCGTATCGTGATGCTGACCGGCGACAATCGCGTCACCGCCCAGGCCGTGGCGGCGCGCCTCTCGATCGACGAGATCGAGGCCGAGGTCTTGCCAGGCGACAAGGCGGCCGTGATCCAGCGTCTGCGGGCCGAGGGGCGCCGCGTGGCCATGGCCGGCGACGGGGTCAACGACGCCCCGGCCCTGGCCGCGGCCGAGGTCGGGATCGCCATGGGCGCGGGCGCGGACGTGGCGATCGAGAGCGCGGGCGTGACCCTGCTGAAGGGCGACCTGCGGGGCGTCGTGGCGGCGCGGCGTCTGTCGCGCGCGGTGATGCGCAATATCCGTCAGAACCTGGTTTTCGCCTTCGCCTACAACCTCGCCGGCGTGCCGCTGGCCGCCGGGGCGCTGTATCCCTGGCTGGGCCTGATGTTGTCGCCGCAGATCGCCGCCGCGGCGATGGCGGTCTCGTCGGTCAGCGTGATCGGCAACGCATTGAGGTTGCGCCAGGTCGATTTGGAGGCGGAATAATGCTCAAGTTCGCTCGCAAGGCGACTGTTCGAGGTCCTGAGGGCCTTGCGCGCAATCGTTTCACGTGCGAACCCAGCAAAAGCTGACGCTTCACAATCCGTGGAGGCCGGCGGGCATGCTCGGAAGCGATTCTGAGGGGCGGTCTAGTGGAGCTTTCCCTTGAAAAATCAGGGGGGCGAAACCTGCCGAGTGTGTCTTCGCCGACACTTTCCCGTGGCGTTCGCCTTGGTATAACAGCGCTAGGCTCGGGTTACCGGCCTGGGCAGGGCAATAGAGGGCTCTTCAAAAATGAAACTCAACCTCCTGGCGGGAGCCGCTCTGGCCGCGGTGTTCGCCGCGTCGGGCGTTTCGGCCCAAGAGACCGGCTGGTACGGCGCGGTCGACCTTGGCTATCACTGGCCGCAAGGGCTGAAGACGACGTCCGACCGCACCGTTCCGGACGGCGAGTTCGTCCACTGGAGCTGGAAGTCCGAGTCGGACTGGCTCGGCTTCGTGCGTCTCGGCTATCAGTTCAACCCGAACTGGCGCGCCGAAGTCGAAGGCGGCTACCGTCCGGGCGACCTGAAGGGCGTTCGCGGCCCCGGCGTCCGCGTCCCGACCGGCCTCTGCACGCCCGGCGTGACCCGCACCCTGACCGCCCCGACCTGCGGCGCTCCCGACGGCTCGATCGACTCGTGGACCCTGATGGCGAACGTCATTTATGACTTCGCGCCGGGCGCGTGGTTCAATCCGTTCGTCGGCGTCGGCGCGGGTGTCAACCGCCTGGACGTCAAGACCCTGGGTCAGTTCAGCAATGTTGGCGTGACCAGCGCGACCAACGTTCCCGTCCAGAACCTGACGGTTGACGACGACGACGTCGCCTTCGCCTACCAAGCTCTGGCCGGCGCCTCGATCAAGGCGACCGACAAGCTGAAGATCGACATCACCTACCGCTACCTCACCGGCTCTGAGCACACTTGGCAGTCGTCGGGTTCGGGCGCGGTTCAGCCGGGCGCGTTCTCTGGTCAATACAAGGACCAGTCGGTGACCGTGGGTCTGCGCTACTCGTTCGCGTCGCCGCCGCCCCCGCCGCCTCCGCCCCCGCCGCCCCCGCCGCCTCCGCCTCCGCCCCCGCCGCCTCCCCCGCCGCCGCCGCCTCCGCCGCCGCCGGCTTTCGAGGCGCGTGAGTTCATCGTGTACTTCCCGTTCGACCAATCGGTCCTGACGCCGGAAGCGCAATCGGTGGTGACGGAAGCCGCGAAGTACGCCAACGACGGTCACGCGACCAAGATCATCGTTGTCGGCCACACCGACACCTCGGGTTCGCCGAAGTACAACATCAAGCTGTCGGAACGCCGCGCCAAGGCCGTCGCCGACGCTCTGGTCTCGCAAGGCGTCTCCAAGGACGTCCTGGGCGTCGACTGGAAGGGTGAAAGCGCTCCGGCCGTCGCCACCGGCGATGGCGTGAAGGAACCGCTGAACCGTCGTTCGACGATCTCGATCAACTTCTAAGATCGACGACGACTGTAAGACCTGGGAGGGCCCGGCGGCGACGCCGGGCCCTTTCTCTTTGGGCGTCATCGGACTTGGGGGCGCGGCGGCGAGGCTGTAACACCGCCCCATGCTGACCGATCCGCTGTTCTACGCCGTGGCCATTCCGGCCGTGATCCTGCTGGGCCTGGCCAAGGGCGGCTTCGCCGGGATCGGGGTGGTGGCCGTGCCGCTGATGGCGCTAGCGGTCTCGCCGGTGATGGCCGCCTCGATCGTGCTGCCGATCCTGCTGATCCAGGACGTGGTCAGCGTCTGGGCCTTCCGGAAGAGCTGGGACAAGGGGCTGCTGGTCCTGATGCTGCCCGCCGCCGCGGTCGGCATCTTCCTGGGCTGGGCCCTGGCGGCCTTCGTCAAGGAGGCGGCGGTCGAGCTGGCGGTCGGTGTGATCTCGGTCGTCTTCGCCCTGCAGCGCCTGTGGGCCGAGCGCGCGATCAAGGCCGCCGAGCAGGTCGAGGCGTCTCCCGGCCGGCCTTGGTTCGGCGCGCTTTGCGGGGCGGCGGCGGGCTTCACCAGCCAGATCGCCCACGCCGGCGGTCCGCCGTTCCAGATCTACGTCCTGCCGCGTCGCCTGCCGCGCGACGCCTTCATCGGCACCAGCGCCATCTTCTTCGCGGTCGTGAACTGGATGAAGGTCCCGGCCTATGTCGCCCTTGGCCAGTTCACGCCCAAGGTCCTGGCCACCGCCGGCGTGCTGGCGCCGCTGGCCATCGCCTCGACCTGGGCCGGCGTCTGGCTGGTGCGGCGCGTGCCAGCCGAGGGCTTCTACAAGGTGATCTACGTCCTGCTGGTCGTGGTCGGCGGCAAGCTGGTCTTTGACGGCGCCCGCGGCCTTTTGACCTGACGCGCGTTTTCCGGCCGATCGTGTCGTCGCCGCCCTTTCGCGGCCATAGTGATCGACGCTTATATGTCACGGAACGAACTTACCGTTCGGGCGTACTGCATCCGGACCAGAGCGGGGCCATGGACACGACCACCCAAACGACCGACCTCGTCGCGCGCGAGCCGGCGGCGACGCACTATCCGACGCCGGCGGCCAAGTGCGCGGACCTGATCGTGCATCTGGCCGGGCTGGCCTGCGCCCTGCTGGGCGGCGGCATATTGCTGGGCCTGGCGTTCGGTCTCGGCGACCTGAAGCAGGTGGCGGCGGTTAGCATCTACACCGTCGGCCTGATCCTGATGCTGTCGCTGTCGACGGCCTACAACTTCGCCAAGGCTCGCTGGCGCCCGCTGCTGCGCCGCTTCGACCACGCCGGCATCTTCGTGATGATCGCCGCCTCCTACACGCCCTTCACCACCCAGAACCTGCACGGCTGGTGGGCCATCGGCATGACCACGGCGGTGTGGACCGTCGCCACGGTCGGCGTGCTGGCCAAGCTGTTCCTGCCGGGCCTGGACAAGCGTTTCTGGGTCGGCCTGTACCTGGCCCTCGGCTGGCTGGTGCTGGTCGCCATCAAGCCGATGATCGACGGCCTGTCGTGGGTGGCCCTGCTGCTGCTGGCGATCGGCGGCCTGGTCTATTCGACCGGCACCATCTTCTATCTGATGCGTCGCCTGAAGTTCCGCCGCGCCATCTGGCACGGCCATGTCATCGGCGGCGCCGGGCTGCACTACGCCGCCGTTCTGGTCGGCGTCGTGCTGTCGAGCGCCCGGTAAGGGCTGGAGAACCGCGTGGACAAGGATCTTTCCGGCAAGGCCAGCCTGCAGGGCTTCTTCCGGACCGATCCGCTGCGCGGCAAGCGCCTGCCGGCTCCGCCCAACGATCGCCATGTCGAGGCCGCCGGCTTTCCGGGCGTGCGCCTCAGCGTCGACCAGGCCGACGACGCCTTGCGTCAGGCCGCCGATCGCCTCGCCCCGATGCGCTCGCTGCTGAGCCGGGACGAGTTCAACATCCTGGCCTTGTCCGGCGGCGCGGCGGGCGGCGCCGATGGCGCCGGCGTGCTGAAGGGGCTGGCCAAGGCCGGCCGGCGCCCCCGCGTCGCCATCGTCACCGGCGTCAGCACCGGCGCGCTGATCGCCCCGCTGGCCTTCCTGGGCTCGGCCTGGGACGAGCGCCTGACCGACGCCTATGTTGGCGGCCACGCGGCCGAGCTGCTCAGCCTGCGGCGGCTGAACTCCGCCCTCGGTCCCAGCATCTTCAAGGGCGAGTCGCTGGACCGCCTGGTCGAGGCCTTCGTCGACGCCGAGATGGTCGAGGCCGTCGCGGCCGAGCACCTGAAGGGCCGTCGCCTGCTGATCGCCACCACCAATCTCGACAGCCAGCGCGCCGTCGTCTGGGACCTGGGCGAGATCGCCGTGCGCGGTGGTGAGGACGCCCTGAAGCTGTTCCGCACCCTGCTGGTGGCCTCGTCCTCGGTGCCTGGCATCTTTCCGCCCAAGCTGATCGACGTCGAGGTCGACGGCCGACCGCATCAGGAGATGCATGTCGACGGCGGCGTCGCCGCGCCGTTGTTCCTGATGCCCGACGCCCTGCTGCACTGGCGCAACCTCGGCCCGCGCTTCCGGCGCGGCCGGGTGCATGTGATCGTCAATACGGTGCTGGACCCGGCCACCCAGTCGACGCCCCCGGGCGTGGCCTCGATCATGAGCCGCAGCTTCGACACCATGCTGCGGTTCTCGTACCGCCAGGCTCTGAGCCTGGCCGCCGGCTTCTGCTCGCGCCACAACCTGCCGCTGTCGGTCGCCTCGATCCCGGGCAGCTTCGAGGGCTTCAACCTGCTGAAGTTCGAGACCGGCCTGATGAAGCGGATCTATGACGCGGGCGTCGAGCAGGCGATGGCCGGAACCGCCTGGACCAGCGCGGTCGAGGAGCAGA
>JAYRLX010000299.1:0-5036 GCA_041905125.1 Caulobacter sp.
TGCCGTACGTCGTGGTCCTGACCGACCCGACCACCGGCGGCGTCACCGCCTCCTACGCCATGCTGGGCGATGTTCACCTGGCTGAGCCGGGCGCCCTGATCGGTTTCGCCGGTCCGCGCGTCATCGAGCAGACCATCCGCGAGACCCTGCCGCCGGGCTTCCAGCGCTCGGAATATCTGGTCGAGAAGGGCATGGTCGATCGCGTCACGCACCGCAAGGAGCTGCCGCAGGTCCTGGGCTCGATCCTGGGCACCCTGATGATGGGCCGCGCCCGCAAGGCCGCGTAAGGCGGTCTTGGCCGAGCATCTCCGCGCTCACGACGCCGCCCTCGAGCGGCTGAAGGCGCTGCATCCCAAGCTGATCGACCTGTCGCTGGACCGGATGAGGCGGCTGTGCGCCGCCCTGGGCGATCCGCAGGATCGTCTGCCGCCGGTGATCCATGTGGCCGGCACCAACGGCAAGGGCTCGACGGTCGCCTATCTGCGCGCCATGGCCGAGGCGGCGGGCCTGAGGGTCCACGTCTTCACCTCGCCGCACCTAGTGCGCTTCTCCGAACGCATCCGCCTGGCCGGGACCTTGATCACCGACGAGCATCTGGCCGACGTGCTGGACCGCGTCGAGGCGGCCAATGCCGGCCATGAGATCACCTTCTTCGAGATCACCACGGCGGCGGCCTTCGTCGCCTTCGCCGAGGTCCCGGCCGATCTCTGCATCGTCGAGGTGGGGCTGGGCGGCATTCTGGACGCGACCAACGTCATCCAGCGCCCGGCCGTCAGCGTCATCGCGCCCATCGACATCGACCATCGCGAGTTCCTGGGCGACACCATCGCCAAGATCGCCGTCGAGAAGGCCGGGATTATCAAGCCCGACGCGCCCGCGGTCTCGGCCCGGCAGCACGGCGACGCCGAGGACGTGCTGGACACGACGGCCGCCCTGGCCGGCGTCGAGCTGACCTTGATGGGTCGCGACTTCGACGCCTGGGGCGAGCGCGGCCGGCTGCTCGTGCAGATGCAGGACCGCCTGCTGGACCTGCCCGCGCCCTCGCTGCCCGGCGAGCACCAGTTCGCCAATGCCGGTCTCGCCGTCGCCGCCCTGCTGGCCCTGGGCGATTCGCGCATCGACGAAGCGGCCATGGGCCGGGGGATCGCCGGCGCCGTCTGGCCCGCTCGCTTCCAGCGCCTGACCGCCGGGCCCCTGGCCGAGCGCGCCAAGGCGGCCGGCGCCGATCTCTGGCTGGACGGCGGCCATAACCCGCACGCCGGCCGGGCTGTGTCGCGCGCCGTCGCCGACCTCGCCGCCCGCGACGGCCGGCCGGTCGCCCTGATTTCCGGCCTGCTGGCCAATAAGGACGCCACCGGCTTCTTCACGCCGTTCCGGGGCGTGGCGACCAAGGTGTTCACCGTGACCTTCGAGGGCCACGCCGCCGCCAGCGCCGCCGAGACCGCGGCCGCCGCCGAACTGGCCGGCCTGCGCGCCGCCGCCTGCGCCAGCGTCGAGGATGCGCTGGCCCGTGCGCTACAACTCGAGCCGACGCCGCACGTGCTGATCTGCGGCTCGCTGTACCTGGCCGGCGAGGTGCTGGCGATGAGCCCCGAGACCTGGCCGACTTAAGGGCGTAAGGCTGAGGGACGCCGATAGGGCGGCACGGCCCGCCGGACATCCTCGGCATGCGCGCCCGCCCTGGCAGGAACCGCCGATGGCCAAGGGTCAGAAGAAGTCGAACAAGGAAATCCGCAAACCGAAGGCCGACAAGAAAACCCCGCCTCCGGGGTTTTCGCCGTTAAAGGTGCCCGGAAACAAGTAGGCCCTGAAAGAAAACGCCCGCCCCGGACGGACCGGGGCGGGCGCTTCGAACTTCAGCGGAAGAGGGCGCCTAGGCCGCCTGGACGCCGGCTTCGTTCAGCCATTCCAGGATCTTCTGCTTGGGCATGGCGCCGACCTTCATCGAGGTCATCTGGCCATCGCGGAACAGCATCATGGTCGGGATGCCGCGGACGCCGTAGCGCGACGGGGTCGTCGGGCTGTCCTCGATATTGACCTTGGCGATGGTCACGACGTCGGCCAGCTCTTCCGAGAGCTGCTCCAGCGCCGGGGCGATCTGCTTACAGGGACCGCACCACTCGGCCCAGAAGTCGACCAGCACGGGCTTGCTGGCCTTCAGGACGTCGGATTCGAAGGTGGCGTCGGTCACCGCAACGGTGCTCATGGCTTGCTCCAGTCTGGCGTCGCGCGGCGGTTTCCGGCGCGGAGGACGCGGTGAATTCCCAAATTGCCCGGATTCGCTCCGGGCGCTTGCACAAACATGTAGGAGGACGACGGCCCTCCGGCAACGGCCTTAAGCCAGCCGGGCCAGCGCCTCGGCCATCACCTTTTCTGGAACCGGCATCAGCTGGGGACCATCCGTCCACACCAGGGCCGCCTCGATCGTCCGACCGGGAAACACCTCGCGCAGCACCGCGGCATAGACCGCCATCTGGGCCAGATAGGCGGGATCGGCGTCCTCGATGCGGTCGGGCGAGGGGCGGTTGGTCTTGTAGTCGACGACCAGCACGCGGCCTTCGTCCACCACCAACCGGTCGACGCGACCGGACACGGCCAGCCCCTTGGGCAGGTGGGTGCTGGTCCCGGCCAGGGCGACCTCGGCGCGCGAGCCGGGACCGAACACGGCGGCGAAGCGCGCGTCGTCGAGCACGCCAAAGGCGGCGGCCGCCATCTCCTCGCGCTGGTCGTCCGTCAGGTCGCGCTCGGCCGCCAGCAGCCGCCGCGCGGCGGCGGGGCGCTGGTCGGGCGCGAGGTCGGGCAGGATCTGCAGTAGCTTGTGCACCAGTTCGCCCCGCCGATAGCGGCCCAGGCCCGCGACGCGCGCCAGGGGCGAGGGCGCGGGGACGCGGGCGTTGTCCTCGATCCGGGACGGGGCGGCGTAGCGGGCGGCGGCCGGCTCCGGCGGCGCGGCGTGCGTCATCCACGGCGGCGCGACGGCGGGGACGCGGACGTCCTCTTCGCTGCGCGGCGCGGGTTCTGGGTCCGGACCATAGCGCAGGAAGGCGGTCTCCTCCTCCCCGATCGTCCGCACGTGGGGCGCGATGTCGGCATGGGCGAAGGCGGCGCGGACGGCCGCGTACCAGCCGCCGACCTTGTCGTCCTTGGTCCGGGCGTCGATGCGTCCGCACAGGATCAGCCGGTCCCGCGCCCGGGTCAGGGCGACGTACAGCAGCCGCAGCGCCTCCTGGTTCTCCTTCTCGTCGCGCAGCCGGCGAGCCTTGGCCGAGGCCTCGCAGTCGCCCTTGCCGCTGGCGCACCAGAGCAGGGCGCCGTCCTCTGTGACCAGCAGCGGCGAGCCGCCGGCGCCGCGCTTCACGGTGGTTTCGGGCAGGAAGACGATCGGCGCCTCCAGCCCCTTGGAGCCGTGGGCGGTCATCACCCGCACCTCGCGGCGCGCGCCCTCCATCTCGCGCTTGACGATGATGTCCAGGGCCGCGAAGTCGGCGACCAGGGCCTCAAGGTCGCGTACGCCGCGTTGCTCGGCCTCCATGACCTGGGCCAGGAACTCGTCCAGGGCCTCTTCGGCCTCGGCGCCCAGGCGGGTCAGGACCTTGGCGCGGTGCGAGCGGCCGCTTTCGTCGGCCAGGCCCAGCCAGGCGGCGTAGAACTCGAACGGCTGGCGCCGGCGGCCTTCCACCAGGGCCCAGTCCAGCACGGCCCGCGCGGCGGCCCATTCGGCGCACTCCTCCGCCCGCCGCTGCAGCTCCGTCCACAGCGTGGCGCGACGGCCCTTGGCCAGGGCGTAGACGTCCTCGTCGGTGAGGGCGCAGAACGGCGTTTTCAGGACCGCCGCGAGGGTCAGATCGTCGTCCGGGAACAGCACGAAGCGACCCAGCGCCAGCAGGTCCTCGAACGCGATGTGGCTGGACAGTGACAGGCGGTCGGCGCCGGCGACCGGCACGCCGCGGCGCTTCAGGGCCCGGATGATCTCCTCGAACAGCACCTTGCGGCGACGGACCAGCACGAGGATATCGCCGGCGTGAGCGGCGCGGTGACGGCCCAGCTCCTTGTCGAACACCGCGTCGCCGCGCTTGAGGATGGCGGCGGTCTCGGCGGCGATCGCCTCGGCGAGCCGCCGGTTGGCGCTGCGCTCGCCCTCGGCGTCCAGCGGCGCCTCCCAGGCGTCGCGCTCCTCGCCGGGCAGCTCACGGGTCAGCGGCCACAGGTCAACGCAGCCGGGATGGCCATGGCGGAAGAGTTCGTGGCGGACGAGGTCGTGGCCGACCGGCGGGGGCACGCCCTCGCGCGTCTCGGGGTCAGAGAACAGGGCGTCGACGAAGCTCAGCACCTCGTGGGTCGAGCGGTACGAGACCGTCAGCGGCACGCCCTTGCCGACCGCGCCGACCGCCTCGATCCGAGAGATGTAGCCCTGCGTCTCTTCCAGCAGGCGAGTCGGATCCGCGCCTTGGAACGAATAGATCGACTGCTTCTCGTCGCCGACGATGAACAGGGTCCGCTCGGCGCGCCGGCCGCTCCAGCCCTCGGACGTCTCGCCGGCGAAGAAGTCGGCGGTCAGGGCGCGCAGGATCTCCCACTGCTCGGGGGCGGTGTCCTGGGCCTCGTCCAGCAGGATGTGGTCGACGCCGCCGTCCAGCTTGTAGAGCACCCAGGCGGCCTCGACCTTCTCGGTCAGCAGGACGCGGGTCTTGTCGATCAGGTCGGTGAAGTCGAGCGCGCCACGCGCGTCCTTCTCGGCCATGTGGCGCTCGATATAGAGGCCGGCCAGCAGCAGGGCGTTCTGGGTGTCCTCGGCCACCTTGGCGGCGCGGACCTGTTCGCGCGCGGCCTCCAGCTTGGCCTGCTCCAGCAGCAGGGCCTCCCGCAGATCCTCGCGGCTCTTCAGCCCCGAGGTCTTGGCCGGCCAGGTCGCGGGCGTGCCTTCGCCGCCCTCGGTGAACAGGGCGCGCAGGGCCAGCTCGAGCGTGGCGTCCGGGTCGCGGGCCACGACCGCCAGGGCCTCTGCATATTTGGCGTCCTGCTTGCCGCCGCCGTCG
>JAYRLX010000300.1:0-5026 GCA_041905125.1 Caulobacter sp.
CGACGTCCAGCACGACGAAGTGCTTTTCCAGGCCCGCGGCGTATTCGTCGAAGTCCTTGGCGACGAACGGCTTCGCCTCACCCATGAAGCGGTGACCCTCGGTCACGTCGCCGCTTTCGATGCCTTCGATCGAGAACGGCACGACCTCGCGGTCCAGCACGCACAGGATGCGCTTCAGCGGCCGCACCCAGCGCAGCTTCTTGTAGCCCCAGATCATCGACTTGGGCCACGGGAAGCCGCGGACGATGGCCTCGACCATCTCGGCGACGATCTCGGCGGTCGGGCGGCCCTTCTTTTCGATGAAGGCCATGTAGACGCCGTCGCGCTCGACCAGTTGGTCTTGCGTCAGGCCGGTCTTGCGCAGGAAGCCTTCCATGGCTTGCGGCGGGGCGCCGACGCGCGGGCCCTTCAGCTCTTCCTTGCGGTCGGCCTGGGCCAGCGGCAGGCCTTCGGCCACCAGGGTCAGGCGACGCGGGCCGGCGAAGGCCGTCAGGGCCTCGGGCAGGAAGCCGGCGGCGGCCAGGTGCTCGCGCGCCATGCGCTCCAGGTCCTTGGCGGCCTGGGCCTGCATGCGGGCGGGGATCTCTTCCGAGAACAGTTCGAGGAGAAGTTGGGGCATCGTGACTTACGCGGCTTCCTGCTGCTCGACCCAGGCGCTGGCGCACATCTTACAAAGGTCGCGGATGCGGCCGATGTAGCTGGCGCGCTCGGCGACGGCGATCGCGCCGCGGGCGTTCATCAGGTTGAAGAGGTGGCTGGCCTTGAGGACCATATCGTAGGCGGGCAGCACCAGGGCCTTGCCCTGATACGAGCGGGCCAGCATCAGCGGCACCTGCTCTTCCATCTGCTCGAACTGCTGCTTCAGCACGGCGACGTCGTAGCCATGGAAGTTGGCTTCCGACTGCTGACGCTCGTTCTCCAGGAACACGTCGCCATAGGTCGTCGCGCCCAGCGGCGAGTCGGGGTCGTTGAACGGCAGGTCGTAGACGTTGTCGACGCCGAACACGTACATGGCCAGGCGCTCCAGGCCGTAGGTTAGCTCGCCCGCGACGGGGCTGACGTCCAGGCCGCCGACCTGCTGGAAGTAGGTGTACTGCGACACTTCCATGCCGTCGCACCAGACTTCCCAGCCCAGGCCCCAGGCGCCGACGGTAGGGTTTTCCCAGTCGTCCTCGACGAAGCGGATGTCGTGGGTGCGCAGATCCAGGCCGATCGCTTCCAGCGAGCCGAGATACAGGTCCTGCATGTTCTCGGGGTTCGGCTTCAGGATGACCTGATACTGGTAATAGTGCTGCAGGCGGTTGGGGTTCTCGCCATAGCGGCCGTCGCCCGGACGGCGCGAGGGCTGCACATAGGCCGCGTTCCAGGGCTTGGGGCCCAGGGCGCGCAGCACCGTGGCCGGGTGCAGAGTCCCCGCCCCCACTTCCACGTCATGCGGTTGCAGGATGATGCACCCCTGCCGGCTCCAATAGTCATGGAGCGTCAGGATCAGGCTTTGGAAGGACTTGGGTTTTTCGCGCGACATCAATCGAAGCAGGCCTAGAAAAAAGTCGGCGGACCATAGGGCCCGCCGACCGGTGCTTCAAGCGATGTCCGGAGCGCGTCAGGCGAAAGTGTGAGCGGTTTCGCCGCCAGACGCGCGACCAGTAAGACGTCCTGGAAGGCCTTAGTTGCCCTTGGGCGCGGTGCGCTTGCCGGCGTTCGACATCGGCTTGCCGTACTTGGCGCGGTTTTCGGGGGTGTCCGCGACCGGGCCGTTGGAGACGACGTTCGGATCCCCCGCCTTCAGCGAGGCCTGGGCGTCCGGCGATTGCGACGAAGTCGGCACGACGCCCGAGGCGCTGACGCCGGCGGCGGGAGCGGCCATCGCCGACGGGGACGCGGCCGGATCGGCGGCCATGTCGGTGGCGGTCGACGGCGTCGCCGGGGTCGGGTTGGTCGACGTGGTCGAGGCGCTCGGGACCTGCGCGCCGGCCTGCTCGGCCGGAGCCGGCGGCGAGACCTGCTCATTGGCCGCGACGTTCATCGTCGCGCCGGAGTCGGTGGCGGCCGGGGCGGAAGCGGCTTGCAGGTCCGGAACGTCCTTGGGCAGCAGCACCTTGTCGACGACGTGCAGCACGCCGTTGGAGGCCATCACGTCGGCCTGGACGATGTTGGCGCCGTCGACCATCGGCGTCGCGCCGCTGCCGTCCAGCATAAGGGCCGAGCCTTCGACGCTCTTCACCTCGCCCTTGGCGCCCTTGATCTTGCTGGAGTCCACCTTGGCGTTGATCAGGTGGTAGGTCAGGACCTTCTGCAGCAGCGGGCCGTTGTCGGGCGCCATCAGCTTGTCCAGCTCGCCGGCCGGCAGGGCCGCGAAGGCCGCGTCGGTCGGGGCGAACAGGGTCAGGTTCTGGTTGGTCTTCAGGACGCTGGTCAGGTTCACCGACGAGACGGCCTTCAGGAAGGTGCTGAACTGGCCCGAAGCCTGGGCGGTCTGGATCAGGTCGCCCTTCGCCACCACCGGCGAGGCGGCGGCTGGCGCCTGCGCGGCGGGCGCCGCGGTGTCGGCGGTTTGGGCATGAGCCGCGCCGGCCATCAGGGCGATCGCGGCGGCGGCGGTCAGAAGGCGCTTGGTGGTCATGGTCGAGTTCCTTTCGGTTCGAGCGGTTTACGCCCAAGCCTCGGACTCGGTTCCCCGATCACGCCCTCGTGAATATCTTAGCCGTTACTTGAAGAAGAACACCATGGCCGCGCCACAGACGATCAGCCCGAAGCCCACCATCGTCGTCCACTTGATTGGCTCGCCCAGGTAGAAATACGAGAACAGCGTAAAGACGATCAGGGTGATCGCCTCTTGTCCCGTCTTAAGCTGAGCCGTGGAATACATGCCGCTGCCGATCCGATTAGCGGGCACCGCCAGCATGTACTCAGGAAGCGCGATCAGCCAGCTGGACAGGATCGCGACGGGCAAGGCCAAGCTTTTGTGCTTCAGGTGACCGTACCAGGCGAAGGTCATGAAGATGTTGGACGCCACCAGCATCAGCCAAGGCGCGATCTTCAGGACGATGGTCGGCATGCGGGCGGTCTCCGAAGCGGGTCCATGGGAAGCGCCGCACCCTAGGACAAGTGGCGCGGCCGGCGCCAGAGCCGTCCCGTCAGACAAAAACGCCGTTTTCTGGCGCAGCTGGACCGCGCGCCGCTCAAAAATTAGGCGCCTCCGTCAATTCCTTTCTGAAAGCTTTTCCGCGCGCGCCTTCACGGAACCGTCGCCGATAGCGTGGCCAGGCCGGGGAAAACGACGCGGCGCGTGAGTGCGCGGCGTCGGCGGTGATCACACCGGGGGCGGTCTCGCTTCCCACAACCAAGCAAACAAGCCCGCGTCGCGGCGGGCCGGAGCAAGGCGGATGAAACTGATCATAGCGGTCGTCAAACCCTTCAAGCTGGACGAGGTGCGCGAAGCGCTCGTCGCCGCCGGCGTCGAAGGTCTGACGGTGTCGGAAGTGAAGGGCTACGGCCGCCAGAAGGGCCAGACGGAAATCTACCGGGGCGCTGAGTACCAGGTGAATTTCGTGCCGAAGGTGAAGCTCGAAGCGGTCGTCGACGACGCCTCCGCCGCCAAGGCGGTCGAAGCGGTCAAGGCCGCCGCCGCCACCGGCAAGATCGGCGACGGCAAGATCTTCGTCCTCAATGTCGAGGAAGCCGTCCGCATCCGCACCGGCGAAACCGGCTCGGCCGCGCTGTAATCGGGAACAAGGGGATACCGAGATGAAACTCACCTTCAAACCGCTGGCGGGGCTTATGCTCGCCGCGACCATCGCGGGGGCTCCGCTGGGGGCGACCGCCTTCGCCCAGGAGGCCGCGCCCGCGCCGGCCGCCGCGACCGCCGCGCCGGCCGAAGCCGCCCCGGCTCCGGCGCCCGCCGCTACGCCCGCTCCGGCTCCGGCCGCCGCGCCCGCCATCGTCGACAAGAACGACAAGGGCGACAACGCGTGGATGCTGACCTCGGCCCTGCTGGTCCTGCTGATGATCCTGCCGGGCCTGGCCCTGTTCTACGGCGGCCTGGTGCGCGCCAAGAACATGCTGTCGGTCATGATGCAGGTCTCGACCGTCGCCCTGGTCGGCTTCGTGGCCTGGGTGTTCTGGGGCTACAGCTTCGCCTTCACTGACGGCGGCGGCCTCGACACCTTCGTCGGCGGCTTTGGCCGGCTGTTCCTGAAGGACGTCACCCCCGCCAGCAACGTCGCGACCTTCTCGACCGGCGTGGTGATCCCCGAGTTCACCTTCATCGCCTTCCAGTCGACCTTCGCGGCCATCACCGCCGCCCTGGTGGTCGGCTCGCTGGTCGAGCGCATGAAGTTCGCCGCGATCGTCGCCTTCGCCGTCCTGTGGCCGCTGCTGTCGTACTACCCGATCGCCCACATGGTCTGGTGGTGGCCGGGCCCCGACGCGATCGCCACGGCTCCGACCGCGCCGATCAAGTCGGGCCTGCTCTGGGGCTTCGGCGCCCTGGACTTCGCCGGCGGCACCGTGGTCCACATCAACGCGGGTATCGCCGCCCTGGTCGGCGCCCTGATCCTCGGCAAGCGCCAAGGCTTCGGCAAGGAGCCGATGCCCCCGCACTCGCTGACCCTGACCCTGGTTGGCGCCGGCCTGCTGTGGGTGGGCTGGTTCGGCTTCAACGCCGGTTCGAATCTCGAGTCGAACGGCTACGCCTCGCTGGCCATGATCAACACCTTCGTCGCCACCGCGGCCGCCGGCCTGTCGTGGATCATCGTCGAATGGGCCACCCGCGGTAAGCCGTCGGCCCTGGGCCTGGCCTCGGGCATCGTCGCCGGCCTCGTCGCCGTCACCCCGGCCGCCGGCTTCGCCGGTCCGATGGGTTCGGTGATCCTGGGCCTGATCGTCTCGCCGATCTGCATCTTCTTCTGCTCGGTCGTGAAGAACGCCCTGAAGTACGACGACAGCCTGGACGCCTTCGGCATCCACGGCATCGGCGGCATGGTCGGCGCCCTGGCCACCGGCCTGCTGGTCAATCCGAAGTGGG
>JAYRLX010000301.1:0-5016 GCA_041905125.1 Caulobacter sp.
TCGTGTTGGGGTGCGCACGACCTTGGCGGTGAACATGTAGCCTTCGCTGCGGATCGTGCGAATCAGCTCGCCGCCGCCGCCGTCGTCCAGCTTGCGCCGCAGACGGCTGATCTGCACGTCGATGGCGCGATCATAGGCGTCGCTGTCGCGGCCGCGCGCCAGGTCCAGCAGCTGGTCGCGGGTCAGCACGCGCTGCGGGCGCTCGACGAAGGCGCGCAGCAGCGAGAACTCCCCGCTGGAGAGGTTCACGACCACCGACTGCGGCGAGCGCAGTTCGCGGCGGACCAGATCCAGTCGCCAGCCGGCGAACTCGCACGCCGCGCCCATGGCGTCGTCGGCCACCCGCGGCTCCTGGCGCCGGCGCAGCACGGCCCGGACGCGGGCCAGCAGCTCGCGCGGATTGCACGGTTTGGGCAGATAGTCGTCGGCGCCGAGCTCCAGGCCGACGATCCGGTCGGTCTCCTCGCCCATGGCCGAGAGCATGATGATGGCCGGGCCGTCGGCGGCGGAAGACAGGCGGCGGCAGATCGCCAGGCCGTCCTCGCCGGGCAGCATGACGTCCAGGACGATCAGGTCGATCGGCCCGCGCGCCAGGACCTGCTCCATGGTGCGGGCGTCCTGCGCGGTCTCCACCGCGTAGCCGTGGCGGCTGAGGAAGTCCGACACCACGTCGCGGATGCCGGGGTCGTCGTCAACGATCAGGATGCGCGACGCCGCGCCCCGCGAAGCGTCTGCGTCGCCTTGGACGGTATTCTGGGCGTTTTCCATATGCGCTTTCCTGTCACGACCCCGTCACGCTGAGATTTCATCTCTGAAACAGCGGCGCAACCCTCCCGTGGCATCGAAATCCAGTCGGCGGGCCATCCCCCCATCACGGTCCTCCGGCGTTCGGGCCCGGTCTGCTTCCCCCCTTAGCGGACCGGGTCCGGTTGACCTCAGCCTGGCGAGTGGTTTTCCGGCGCGTGATAGGCCGCGCCCTGCGCCTTCATCGCGGCCACCGCGCGATCGCTGACAAACGGATTGCTCCGGCGCTCGGCCCCAAAGCTGGACATCGGCCCGTGGCCGGGCACGAAACGCACGTCGTCGCCCAGCGGCCAGAGCTTCTGGGTGATCGCGTCGATCAGGTCCTGGTGGTTGCCCATCGGGAAGTCCGTGCGACCGATCGAGCCCTGGAACAGAACGTCGCCGACCTGGGCGAACTTGGTCTGCCGGTGGAAGAACACCACGTGGCCCGGGGTGTGGCCGGGGCAGTGGAAGACCTCGAACTCGGTCTCGCCCAGGCTCACCTTGTCGCCGTCGTGCAGCCAGCGGTCGGTGACGAAGATCCGCGCCTCGGGCATGCCGTACATCTCGCCGCTCTGCTGGATGCGGTCGATCCAGAATTGGTCGGCTTCGTGCGGGCCCTCGATCGGGACGCCGGTGCGGGCCTTCAGCTCGGCCGCGCCGCCGGCGTGGTCCATGTGGCCGTGGGTGATCCAGATCTTCTCCAGCGTCAGGCCCTTCTCGGCCAGCGCCTTCAGCAGACGATCGACCTCGCCGCCCGGATCGATGATCGCGGCCTTCATCGTCTTCGCGCACCAGACGATCGTGCAGTTCTGCTGCAGCGGCGTGACCGGCGCGATCATGGCGGCGATGGGCATGGCGTCACTCATCGGACGACCTCCAAAGGAAAAGGGCGGGAGCCGAAGCGCCCGCCCTGACCTAGAGCCTATCGGCCGAAGATCAAGCTAGCCTTTTTAGTCGCGCTCTTCCTTCGAGCCCGGCGCGGGAGCGCCCGGCATCGGCGGAACGGGACCGGCCGGCGCGTCGGCGGCCAGTTCCGGGACCTCGGTGAGGCCGCGGCCGACGTGGCTCTTGCGGTAGCCGTAGGCGAAGTAGATCACCAGGCCGATGGCGCCCCAGACGGGCAGCACGGCCATCGCCTCGAGCGGCAGGTTGAAATACAGCACCGCGCAGCCGACCAGCGAGATCGGAGCGATGACCCAGACCAGCGGCGTCCGGAACGGACGCGCGCGGTTCGGATCCTTCACGCGCAGCACCATCACGGCGATCGACACCATGAAGAAGGCGAACAGCGTGCCCGAGTTCGAGATGTCGGCCAGCTGACCGACCGGGAAGAACGCGCCGGCGAGGGCGACGAACAGGCCGGTGACGATGGTCACGATGTGCGGCGTCTTGAACTTGGGGTGGATGGTGGCCAGCTTCTCCGGCAGCAGGCCGTCGCGCGCCATCACGAAGAAGATGCGGGTCTGGCCGTAGATCATCATCAGGATGACCGAGGGCAGGGCCAGGTTGGCCGCCAGACCCAGCAGGTTGCCGAGCACCGGGAAGTTGATCTGGCGCAGCACGTGGGCCAGGGCTTCGTTCGAGCAGACCAGGGCGTCCTTGTTGGCGGCCAGGTTGCAGGCGGCGGTGAAGGCCGCCGAGCCCGGCTGGACGGCCGAACCGTCGGCGCCGACCACCGGCTGAGCGCCGACGGCGCCGATCGCGCCGGCCGCGACCAGCAGATAGAAGATGGTGCACAGGGCCAGCGAGCCGATCAGGCCGATCGGGACGTTGCGCTGCGGGTTCTTGGTCTCTTCGGCGGCGGTGGAGACCGCGTCGAAGCCCACATAGGCGAAGAAGATCGAGGCCGCGGCGCCGACGACGCCCATGCCGGTGGTGCCCGCGGGGCCGAACCAGCCATTCGGGGTGAACGGCGAGAAGTTGCCCGTCTTCAGGACCGGCAGGGCCATCGCGATGAACACCGTCAGAGCCGTGACCTTGATGGCGACCAGGGCGGCGTTGACGGTGGCGCTTTCGGTGGTGCCGACGACCAGCAGGGCGGTCACGGCCAGGGCCACGATGATGGCGGGAACATTGACGATGCCGGCGCTGAAGTCGGCGACGGGCATCCAGCCGTTCATCGACCAGGCGGGACCGTGCCGGATGGCGTCAGGCCAATGGAAGCCGAGCGCGTGCTCGATCAGACCGAGGAAGTAGCCGGACCAGCCGACCGACACGGCGCTGGCGGCGACCGCATATTCGAGGATCAGCGCCCAGCCGACCATCCAGGCCAGCAGCTCGCCCATGACGGCGTAGGAATAGGTATAGGCCGAGCCCGAGACGGGCACCATGGAAGCCAGTTCAGAGTAGCAAAGCGCGGCGAAGGCGCAGACGGCGCCGGCGATCACGAAGCTCCACATCATGCCGGGGCCGGCCTTCTGCGCCGCCGCGGCGGTCAGAACGAAGATGCCTGTGCCGATGATCGCGCCCACACCCAGCAGCGTCAGCTGCACGGGACCCAGCGAGCGGTGCAACGATTTCTTCTCGGCCGTCGCTAGGATCGCATCAAGCGATTTTACGCGCCACATAGTTCCTCCTGAATAGGCAAGACTCCCCCTGGGGTCGCCTTTGGAAAATTTTGCGGACCGTGACCCTTTTATGAGCATGGGGTCAAGGTCGGGCGGTTAAAGCGCGTAAATGTTCTCCGCGCTTCTGACTAGTCCAGAGATGCTTGGCGTTAAGCGGCCAGGCCGGTAAAGCCGGCGCGATGTTGCCCATTTTCGAGGCCCTTCCGGCGCTGAAAGGCGCCCTCGGCGCGCGGGAGACCGCCGTTCTCGTCGCCCCGCCGGGGGCGGGTAAGACGACGGCCGTTCCCTTGGCGCTCTTGGAAGAGCCGTGGGTCGCGGGACGCAAGCTGATCGTGCTGGAGCCCCGGCGCCTGGCCGCGCGCGCGGCCGCGGCGCGGATGGCGGCCAATCTCGGCGAGACCGTGGGCGAGACCGTGGGCGTTCGCGTGCGCCTGCAGTCCAAGGTCTCGGCCAGGACGCGGATCGAGGTGGTGACCGAGGGTGTCTTCACCCGGATGATTCTCGACGACCCAGGCCTCGACGGCGTCGCCGCGGTCCTGTTCGACGAGTTCCATGAGCGCAGCCTTGACGCCGACCTTGGCCTCGCGTTTGCCCGCGACGTCCAGAGCGTGCTGCGCGACGACCTGCGCCTGCTGGTGATGTCGGCCACGCTGGACGGCGCGCGGATCTCGGCGCTGCTCAACGACGCGCCGGTCGTCGAGAGCCAGGGCCGGATGTTCCCGGTCGACACCCGCTACCTCGGTCGCGATGAGCGCCAGCGTTTGGAGGAGCGGGTGGGCCGCGCGGTCGAGCGGGCCCTGGCCGAGGAGACGGGCTCGATCCTGGTCTTCCTGCCGGGCCAGGGCGAGATCCGTCGCGCTGAGAGCTGGTTGAACGAGCGGCTGCGGCGTCCGGACGTCGACGTAGCCCCGCTGTATGGCGCGCTGGAGCCGGCGGCGCAGGATCGCGCCATCTCACCGGCGCCAGCGGGGCGTCGCAAGGTGGTGCTGGCCACCTCGATCGCAGAGACCAGCCTGACCATCGAGGGTGTGCGCGTGGTCATCGACGCGGGTCTGGCCCGCGTGCCGCGCTACGATCCGGCTTCAGGCATCACACGGCTGGAGACGGTGCGCGTCAGTCGCGCCGCCGCCGACCAACGGCGAGGCCGCGCCGGCCGGACCGAGCCCGGCGTCTGTTATCGCCTGTGGGACGAGCCCGAGACCCGTTCGCTGCCGGCCTTCGCGCGGCCGGAGATCCTCGAGGCGGACCTGTCGCGCCTGGCGCTGGACCTGGCCCGCTGGGGGGCCAAGGACGCCGGCGGCCTGACCTTCCTCGACCCGCCGCCGGTCGCCGCCTTCGCCGAGGCGCGTGGGCTCCTGACCCGGATCCAGGCTCTTGACGCTCACGGCGACCTGACCGCCCACGGCAAGGCGCTTGCCGACATGCCGTTGCCCCCGCGTCTGGCGCACATGGTCGTGCGCGGCGCGGCGTCCGGCCAGGCGCGCGAGGCGGCCGAGGTCGCGGCGGTGCTGACCGAGCAGGGGCTGGGCGGCAAGGACGTCGACTTGCGCCGACGGCTGGAGAACCTGCACCGCGATCGCTCGCCCCGGGCGCGGGACGCCATGGCCTTGGTGGAGCGGTGGGCGCGCGCGGCGGGCAAGCCGTCTGGAGCCAAGGCGCTGGA
>JAYRLX010000302.1:0-1733 GCA_041905125.1 Caulobacter sp.
GACCTTGTCGCGCGTCAGCAGCCAGCCGCCGGCCCATAGCGTCGCGACGATCCACAGGACCGGCAAATGACGCCGCTCGGCCAGCGGCCATTGCAGCCAGTTGGAGATCAGCGACGCGCCCAGTGCGAAAGCGCAGACCCCTACCCATCCAAGGCGGTCGGGGGTCAGGACCGTTCGGAGCCTAGAGAACGATAGCCGCATGAACGCAATCTAGGCGCGCATATCGCCCTTGTCACGCCTCCGCCAGCGCCGTCGCCTCCACCAGCTTCACCACGTCGCCCATGATCTGCGTGATCTTGAAGTCCTTGGGCGTGTAGATCCGCGCCACGCCCATCTGCTTGAGGATCAGGGCGTCGGCCTCGGGGATGATGCCGCCGGCGACGACGGGGATGTGGCCGAGGCCCTCGGCTCGCATGACGCGGATCACTTCCTGCACGAGGTCGAGGTGCGAGCCCGACAGGATCGACAGGCCGATCACGTGGGCGCGGGTCTCCTTGGCGCGGCGGACGATCTCCTCCGGCGTCGAGCGGATGCCGTCATAGACCACCTCCATGCCGCAAGCGCGGGCGCGGGTGGCGATCTGCTCGGCGCCGTTGGAGTGGCCGTCCAGGCCCGGCTTGCCGACCAGATAGGTGAGCGTGCGGCCCAGCACCTGCGAGACGCGCTCGACCTCCCGCTTCACGGCCTCGACGTCCTCGGCCTCGCCGGTCGAGACGACGACGGCGACGCCGGTCGGCCCGCGATATTCGCCGAACACCTCGCGCAGCGCGCCGGACCACTCGCCGGTGGTGACGCCGGCCTTGGCGGCGGCAATCGAGGGTTCCATGATGTTCGCGCCAGAGGCGGCGGCGGCCTTCAGGGCGGAGAGCGCGGCCTCGACGGCGGCGGGGTCGCGGGCCTCGCGCCAGGCCTTGATGCGGGCGACCACGTCGGCCTCGAGCCGGGGGTCCACCGTCTCGATCGCCCCCTCGCCCGCCGACAGCGGAGAGACTTCCGTCTCGGTCCAGCGGTTGACGCCGACCACGGTCAGGTCGCCGGTCTCGACGGCCCGCACCCGCTTGGCGTTGGAGGCGACCAGTTCGCCCTTCATGTAGTCGATGGCGTTCTGGGCGCCGCCCATCTCGTCGATCAGGGCCAGCTGATCCAGCGCCCCCTTCGACAGCTCGGCGACCTTGGCCTCGACCACGTGCGAACCTTCGAACAGGTCCTCGTATTCCAGGAGGTCGGTCTCGTAGGCCAGCACCTGCTGCAGCCGCAGCGACCACTGCTGGTCCCACGGACGCGGCAGGCCCAGGGCCTCGTTCCAGGCCGGCAGCTGCAGGGCCCGGCAGCGGGCGTCCTTGCTGAGCGTGACGGCCAGGGCCTCGATCAGGATGCGGTAGACGTTGTTCTCGGGCTGCTGCTCGGTCAGGCCCAGGCTGTTGACCTGCACCCCGTAGCGGAAGCGGCGGGCCTTGGCGTCCTGGACGCCGTAGCGGTCCAGCAGGATCTGGTCCCAGAGCTTGGTGAAGCTGCGCATCTTGCACAGCTCGGTGACGAACCGGACGCCCGCGTTGACGAAGAAGCTGATCCGCGAAGCGACGATCTCGAAGTCCTCGTCGGGGACCTGGCCGCCGGCCTTGACGGTGTCGAGCACCGAGATGGCGGTCGCCAGGGCGAAGGCCAACTCCTGCTCCGGCGTCGCGCCGGCCTCCTGCAGGTGGTAGCTGCAGAAGTTCATCGGGTTCCACTTG
>JAYRLX010000302.1:1743-2608 GCA_041905125.1 Caulobacter sp.
CAGGCGATCATGTCGCCGATCAGCCGCAGGGACGGGCCCGGCGGGAAGATGTAGGTGCCGCGCGACAGATACTCCTTGATCAGATCGTTCTGCGTCGTGCCCTGCAGCTTCTTGCGATCAGCCCCCTGCTCGTCGGCCAGGGCGACGTACATCGCCAAGAGCCAGGCGGCCGGCGCGTTGATGGTCATGGAGGTGTTCATCTTCTCCAGCGGGATCTCGCTGAAGAGGGCGCGCATGTCGCCGAGATGGCTGATCGGCACGCCGACCTTGCCGACCTCGCCCCGCGCCAGGATGTGGTCGGGGTCGTAGCCGGTCTGGGTGGGCAGGTCGAAGGCCACCGACAGACCCGTCTGGCCCTTGGCCAGGTTGGCCCGATAGAGCGCGTTCGACTTCTCGGCGGTCGAGTGTCCGGCATAGGTGCGGAAGATCCACGGCGGATCGGGCGCATGCTGGTATGGCGTCGAAGTCATGGTCGCTCCCGGACTTATCGTTCTTGATTATCGGCGATCATGATCCGGGATTTGCTGCGATGCAATATCCGTTTCGCGAGTGCGAATGGCGTGAGCACGCTCACAGCTCCCCAAATAAGGGAATTTTACACAGACACAACCATACCGCTTTTCATGTCGTGCAGGATCGGCCATGCTCGCCGCAGGGGGAGGAAGACATGGCTGAACCGACATCGAATCTCGCGCTGCCACGTCGCGGCTTTCTGATCGGCGCCTCGGGGCTGCTGATCGCGGGACAGGCGGCGGTCGCCGCGCCCAGGGCCTGGCGCGAGCATCATCGCCCGAAGGGCGACGGCGCTTCCCCGACTGACTGGCGCCAGTTGGCCAAGGCCCTGCGCAACGGTCAGCTGCTGCGC
>JAYRLX010000302.1:2618-5010 GCA_041905125.1 Caulobacter sp.
TCATCGTCCGGCCCAACAACCTTCGCTACGAGGACGTGCTCCCCCAGGGCATAGCCCGGTGCGGGTCGCCCGCCGACGTCGCGGCCGCCATCGCCTGGGCGCGCGAGCACCACGTGCCGCTGGTCACGCGCGGCGGCGGCCATTCCTATGCCGGCTACTCCACCACCCAGGGCCTGATGCTCGAGACGAGCCTCATGAGCCGCGCCGCCTACGATCCGGCCCGGGGCGTGCTGCGGATCGGGTCCGGGGCGCGAAACCGCGACCTCTACCGCCTGCTGAGCCAGCACGGCCGGGCCATAACCCACGGTCGCTGTCCGTCGGTGGGCGCGGCCGGCTTCCTGCTGGGCGGCGGCATCGGCTTCAACATGCGGGCTCGAGGCCTTGGCGGCGACCAGGTGCTGGCCTCGGAGATCGTGCTGTCGGACGCGCGTCTGCGCCGCGCATCGGCCAAGGCGCAGGACAAGCTGGACCGCGACCTGCATTGGGCCAGCCAGGGCGGGGGCGGCGGCAATTTCGGCGTCACGACGTCGTTCGAGCTGCAGACCTTCGACGTCCGGCGCCAACGCGTCACCGTCTTCGACCTGAAATGGAAGCGCGATCCCGATACGCCCTGCAAGGTCCCTGTCGAGCGGCTCGGCGCCCAGCTGATGGCGGCCCTGGACGCCGCGCCGCCCAGCCTGGGCTCGCGCGTGTCGTTCGAGGCGATCAAGGCCGCCGAGCTGGACAACGGCTTCGACGTCAATATCAGCGTGCTGGGCCAGTACGCCGGCCCACGCGACGAGCTGGAGGCCATCCTGGCGCCGGTCATGGCCTTGTGCCCGCCCACCGACGGCCGGGGGATCAAGGAATTCGACTACTGGCCGGCCCAGACGTTTCTACAAGAGCGCGGCGAGACCACCTGGTACCAGGAGCGCTCGGCGTTCGTGAACCGATCGTTCGGCGAAGCGGACCTGGGCGCGGCGCTGGAATACCTGCGGTCCAAGCCGCCGGTCAGCGGCTATTGCGACCTGCGCTTCTTCCAGACCGGGGGAGCGGTCAACGCGCTCGGCGCGCGCGACACCGCCTTCGTCCACCGCGATAGCCGCTGGCTGATGGTGGTCGGGCTCTACTGGGACCAGAACGACCAGGAGAACGCGCGGCGCATGGACCGCGCCCACGCCTGGCAGGACGCCTTCTACGCCCGCATGCGGCCTCTGGCCGGCGGCGGCGCCTATCAGAACTTCACCGACCCGTCCCTGACCGACTACCGGCAGGCCTATTACGGCCAGAACCTGGACCGCCTGGCCGACATCAAGCGTCGCGCCGACCCGGCCGACCTCTTCCGCTTCCCGCAATCGATCTGATCCGCACGAAAGGTCGTAGCATGCGCTCGCGCACCATCCTTCTGCTAGGCGTCGCCGCCCTGGCGCTCACCGCCGCTGGCGTGGTCCAGGCCGCCGACAAGGCGCCGTCCAAGACCCCGGGCGTCCAGGCCGGCTCGGCCGCCGACCGGTCCTTCGCCAACCCGCCGACCGAACGGCCCGACGCCGAGACTCCGGCCGCGACGCCGCCGCGCCTGACCAAAGCCTTCGCCGCGCCGAACTTGGAGTCAGCGCTCGTAACGGCCGACAGCTACGCCGATCCGCGCGACACGATCCACTATCGCTTCCAGATCCGCTTCACCGACGGCGTCATCTACAACCCCTGGACCCTCAGCAACGACCAGGTCCGGCTGCGATCCTATCGCGGCGCCCAGGTGGACCCGAAGACGCCGTTCCTGGCGCCGACCATCACGATGCGCCCCGGCCAGACCGTGCGCATCAGCCTGGACAACGAACTGTTCGACCTGGGCCCAGACGGCAAGCCGCTGCCGCCCCAGCCCTGCGTCCACACGGACGTCAACGTTCCGCACTGCTTCAACCAGACCAACCTGCACTCGCACGGACTGTGGGTCTCGCCGACCGGCAACAGCGACAACGTGCTGATCTCGATCAATCCGGGCGTCACCTTCGACTACGAGTACAACGTCCCGTCCGACCACCCGGCGGGCACCTTCTGGTACCATCCGCACAAGCACGGTTCGACGGCGCTGCAGGTGTCCAGCGGCATGGATGGCGCGCTGATCATCCGGGACGACCGCGTGCCCACCGAGGTCACGCCGGGCGACATCGACATCCTGCTGACCGACGCCGACAATCGCGCGATCGCCGACAAGGTGCTGCTGTTCCAGCAGGTGCAGTACGCCTGCTTCGACAAGAACGGAAAGATCCAGACCACCAACGGCAAGCAGCCGTGGGTCTGCAATCCGGGCCAGGTGGGCGAGATCCGCGACTACCAGCAGCAGTTCTCGCCCAGCTCCACCTGGATCAACTCGGGTCGCTTCACCTCGATCAACGGCGTCGTCCAGCCGATG
>JAYRLX010000303.1:0-4950 GCA_041905125.1 Caulobacter sp.
CTTCTCCCGAGCCTCGTATTCCTCGATCTGACGGGCCGTCCATTCCGGCGACTTCGTGAAGCGCGCCAGGAGGTCGTAGAAGATCGGCACGATGAACAGCGTCAGCAGGGTGGCGAAGATCGCGCCGGTGAAGATCACCGCCCCGATCGTCTGGCGGCTGCCCGCCCCCGCCCCGGCCCACAGCATCAACGGCAAGGCCCCCATGGCGGCCGAGATCGAGGTCATGATGATCGGGCGCAGGCGCAGGGCCGCCGCCTCGATCACCGCCTCGCGCACGGTCAGGCCTTCGTCGCGCAGTTGGTTGGCGAACTCGACGATCAGGATGCCGTTCTTGGTGGCGATGCCGATCAGGATGATCAGGCCGATCTGGCTGTAGGTGTTGATGGTCGAGCCCATGATCAGCAGGCCGAAAAGCCCGCCGAGCGCCGCCAGCGGCACGGTCAGCATGATCACGGCCGGGTGGATCCAGCTTTCGAACTGGGCCGCCAGAACCAGGAACACCAGCAGCAGCGCCAGGCCGAAGGCGACGGCGATGCCGCCCGAGCCTTCCAGATAGTCCTTGGCCTGGCCGCCCCACTTGATGCTGACGCCGGGAACCGGACGCTCGTCGGCCTGGGCCTTGAAGAAGCTGACCGCGTCCTCGACCGTGTAGCCGGGGTTGAGCTGGGTGGTCAGGGTCACCGACCGCAGGCGGTCGACGCGGGGACGATCGGGCGTGTCGCCGCGCAGCTGCGTCGAGACGACCGTCGACAGCGGCACCAGCGCGCCCGAATTGGCCCGCACGTTCAGGCGGTTCAGATCCTGGATGCTGCGACGCTGATCGAGGTTGGTCTGCAGGATGACATCGTATTCCTGGCCGTTCTTGATGTAGGTCGTCGCCTTGCGCGACCCGAACATCGTCTCCAGCGACCGGCCGATGGCCTGGGCCGAAACGCCGAGGCTGGCGGCCTTGTCGAGGTCGATCTGCACCGACAGGCGCGGCGCGGTCGGCTCATAGTCGAGACGCGGGCGGGCCATGCCGGGATTGTCCTGGGCGGCGGCCAGGATCGGCTTCAGCCACTCGGCCAGCTGGACGTAGTCGTTGCCGACGGCGATCAGGTCGACATTGGTGCCGCCGCCCCCGCCACCGCCGCCGCCCCGCTGGAACGGCCCGCGCACGCTGGCCACGGCCCGCACGCTGGTGATCTTGCTGAGGTCCTTGTTCAGCTCGGCGGCGACCTGGTCGGCGGTCTTGTTCCGCTCGCCCCACGGCCGCATCACGACCACGCCGTTGCCGCTGTTGAACGAGTTGCCGCCAAAGCGCGGGATGGTCAGGATCGTCCGTTCGGAGACGCCCTCGGCCCGATACTTGTCGATAATCTTCTCGACCTTAAGGCCGATCGCCGCCGTGTAGTCGTACCCCGCCCCTTCCGGGCCCGAAATCGAGACGTCGACCCGGCCGCGGTCCTCGGGCGGCACCAGTTCCTTGGGCAAGGCGGTGAACAGCAGGGCCGCGAAGCCCGCCAGCACCACGACCAGCACGCCGGCCAGGGCCGCCGACCAGCCGCCCAGGATGCCCTCGAGCGAGGCGCGGTAGGAGCTCTTCAGCGCGTCCATCGCCCGATCGACGCGCCGCGCCAGCCAGCCTTCGCCGTGGGCGGGCCGCAGCAGCTTGGAGGCCATCATCGGCGACAGCGACAGCGCCAGCAGAGCCGAGAAGGCGACGGCGGCGGCGATGGCCACCGCCAGCTCGACGAACAGCCGGCCGATATAGCCCGGCAGGAACATCAGCGGCGCGAACACCGAGACCAGCACGATGGTCGTGGCGACGACCGCGAAGAACACCTGGCGCGTGCCGCGTTCGGCGGCGACCAAGGCGGGCTCGCCCTCGTCCACCCGGCGCTGGATGTTCTCGACCACCACGATCGCGTCGTCGACGACGAGGCCGACGGCCAGCACCAGGGCCAGCAGAGTCAGCAGGTTCAGCGAGAAGCCCAGCGGGGCCAGGATGATGAAGGTCGACAGGATGCAGATCGGCGCGACGATCGACGGGATCAGCGCCGAGCGCCAGCTGCCCAGGAACACCAGGTTGACCAGCACGACGAGGCCGATCGACAGGCCCATGGTGATCCAGACCTCGTGGATGGCCTCGGCGGTGAAGACCGAGTTGTCCACGGCGACCACCATCTTGGTGCCCGGCGGCAGGGTCTGGTTGATCGCCTCGACCTCCTTGCGGACGGCCTTGGAGATGGCGACGTCGTTGGCCTGCGACTGACGGGTCAGGCCGATGCCGACCTGGTCGACGCCATTGCCGCGGAACATCTTGCGGCGCTCGTCGGCCCCCTCCTCGATCCGCGCCACGTCGCCAAGCCGCAGCACATAGCCGCTAGAATTGGCGGCGCGCAGCGGCAGGCGCGCGAAGTCCTCGGGCTTGGCGTAGGCCCGCGCCACCCGGATGGTGAAGTCCTTGGACGCGCTTTCCAGCGAGCCGGCCGGCAGCTCAAGGTTCTGGGCGTTCAGCGCGCTTTCGACATCGTCCACGGTGACGCCGCGGGCGGCCATCTCGTTGGCGTCCAGCCAGATCCGCATGGCGTAGATCTTGGCCCCGAACAGGTTCGCCTGGGCGACGCCGTCGATCGTCGACATCCGCTCGACCAGATAGCGGTCGGCGTAGTCGGCCAGTTGCAGCGGATTCAGCGTGGTCGAGGTCAGATTCAGGATGATGATCGGCGCGGAGTCGGCGTTGGCCTTGGCGATTTGCGGCGGATCGGCCTGATCGGGCAGATTGCTGGTCACCCGGCTGACGGCGTCGCGCACGTCGTTGGCGGCCGCGTCGAGGTCGCGGTCGAGGTTGAAGGTGATGGTGATCTGCGAGCGGCCGTCGCGCGACGAGCTGTTGACGCGGTCGATGCCCTGGATGCCCGCCACCTGGCGCTCGATCACCTGGGTGATGCGCTCTTCGATGACCTCGGCCGAGGCCCCGCGATAGGTGGTCGAGACCGACACCACGGGCGGATCGACGCTCGGCAGTTCGCGGATCGGCAGCGAGGAATAGGCGGCCAGGCCGATGACGCAGAGGATGATCGCCGCGACGGCGGCGAAGACAGGACGACGGACGGAAAGATCGGAAAGCATCAGCCGGCCTTGCGGTCAGCGCCGCCCTTGTCTCCAGCCTTCTTGTCGCCGCCATTCTGGCCCGGCTTCTTGCCGCCGCCGATGGCCGCGCCGTCCTGGATGCGGTTGAGGCCGTCGCCGACGATCTTGTCGCCGGGCTTCAGGCCCGCGCGGATCTCGACGAAGCCGTCCTGGATGATGCCGGTGTCGACGTCGGTCCGGCGAGCGATCATGCCCTTGGGGCCCTTGGCGATCCGATAGACCGAGGCTTGCGTGCCTTCGAACTGGACGGCGGCCTCGGGCGCGGCGACGGCCGTGCGCACGCCCTGGTCGATGGCGACCTTGACCAGCATGCCCGGCAGCAGACGGCCGTTGGCGTTGGGGAACTCGGCGCGCGCCTTGATGGCGCGGGTGGCGGGGTCGATGCGGGTGTCGATCTGGGCGATGCGCCCCTGGAAGACCTCGCCCGGCAGAGCGTCCGGCCGCGCGGTGATCGGCAGGCCGATGCGCAAGGTGGGCAGGTAGCGATCCGGCACCGAGAAATCGACGCGGATGACCGAGACGTCGTCAAGGCTGACGATCGCCGTCCCCGGGCTGATCAAGGCGCCCGGCGCGATGTCGGAAATGCCGACGCGGCCGGAGAACGGCGCGCGGATCACGCGGTCCAGCTTCTGGGCCTGGGCCGAGTTGACGGCGGCGCGCGCGGTCTCGAGCGACGCCAGATACTGCTCGGCCGTGGCGCGCGGGGCGATGCCCTTGTCCGCCAGGGTCTTCCAGCGCTGATAGTTGCGCTCGGCCTGGGCCAGGTTGGCGCGCGCCTCGGCGATGCCGGCGTCCTCCTGGTCGGCCTTCAGCTCGACCAGCACCTGGCCGCGCGAGACGGCCTGGCCGTCCCTGAAGTGCACGGCGGTGATCAATTCGGCGGTGTTCGACGTGATCGTGACCGACTGACGGCCCTTGGCGGCGCCCAGCACCTCGATGCGATCCGTGAACGGACGCTGGCCGACCACCGTCTGGGTCACGCTGGTCGCGCGACCGCCGCCGCCCGCGCCCTGCTTCTCCTTGGCGCCGAAGGCGAGCTTGAACCCGCCAACGACGAGCATCAGAACGACGGCGACCAGGGCCACGACGAGGAAGAAGTGCCTGCGGATCAACGAACGGCTCCGGGCGCCGCGAACGGCGAAGTTATAGGTGCGGCGAGATATGACCGCAGCCTAAAGCGGCGTCCAGTGACAGGCGGATGACTGAGTGTTGCAGTCCTGAAACAAGCTATAAGCGACGCCACAAGGCCAGGACGACGCCGCGATCGCGAGCGACCTCGCGTCCGGAGACCGTGTCGCGCCATCCGGCCTGAACGCTCCAGTCGCCAAACGTCCGCACGACGGAGACTTCGCTCTTCACCCACCGCGCGTCGATCTCGTCGCGATCGGCCCGTCCAGCATAGGTCTGGGCCAGGAGCAGCCAGGATTTGGCGGGCCTGAGGCCAAGCGTCGCATCGAGCCGCGTCTCGTCGGCGAGGCCTCGCCGCTTCAGGCGCGCGGCTTCCAGATCGACGAAGACCTCGCGCCCTCGCCAGGTCGCCGAACGGCCGTAGAGCACCCGCGCCTCGAGATCCAAGCTGCCTTTTCCCGGCGCGGCGTAGCCGGCGTTGCGTCCGGCCCCCGCCTCGCCGGCGCCTAGATAAACGGCAAGCGACGACCGTTCATCGCGCCGCGCCGTCCAGCGAAGGCCGGCTTCGACCGGCCCTCTTCCCGAATAGGCCGCCCATCGGTCGTGGCCGCGAGTCGCGCCAACCTTGGCTTGCAAGGTAAGCCGCGATGTCAGGCCGCGCTCCAAGAACACTGACAGCACTTCATC
>JAYRLX010000304.1:0-4908 GCA_041905125.1 Caulobacter sp.
GACAGCGCCCAGCCGGCGCGGAGGTCGAGGCTAGTCCCGGCTTTCAGCGTCCGCTGGTTCAAGTCGTCCTCGTAGCGCTGGCTTTCATAGCGGAGGTCGGCGTCAAGGCTGAGGCGCTCGATCGGCTTCCACCGCGCCCCGGCGGTCACCGTCAGGGCGGGCGCCTGGGCCGGGCGCTTGTCGGTCAGCTGCGGCGCGAGGCTTCCGCCATCGACCCGCGCGTGGGTCGCCGAGAAGGCCGTCCGGATCGTCCAGGCGGGCGAGAGATCGACGGCGATGTCACCCTCCAGCCCATAGGCGTTGATCGCGCCCGCATTGCGCCGCTGGCGCAGCACGCCGCCGGCCGGTATGAAGCCCGCCACTGGGAAGGTCCACGGGCCAAAGCCGACCGTCACGTTGGTGATCGGGTCCTGGACCTGATTGTAAAAGAGCCCGAGGCTCCACTTCACAACGCCCTCGCCAGAGAGCCCGGTCTCGACGCCGTACAGCGTCTCGGGCTTCAGGGCGGCGTTGGCCTCGGTCACGTCGTTGCCGACGCGAAATGGCCGGTGCAGTTCATTGAGCGTCGGCGGCCGGAAACCGGCATAGGCCGCGGCGCGGATCCAGGTGTCTCCAGCCAGGCGCTGGCGCACACCCGCGCGCGCCGTCGGCGTCGTTCCGGAGGCGTCGGCCACCGGTGCATCGAGCGTCAGCGCCCCCGTCGCCGCATCCCGTTCCCGCCGCACGCCATGATATGAGCGCCAGCCGTCCAGCCGAGCGCCGCCCGTCAGCGAAAAGTCGGGCCGGCTATAGCTGGCCTCGGCATAGACCCCGCCGACCAGCGTACGGCCGCCGGCGGTGCGCTGCCGCGTGAAGGCGCCGTTCTGATAGCGGAAGCGCTCGTTCGTGCGCCCCTCGGTCGCGCGGACATCGCCGCCCAGCTCCCACGACCAGGCGTTCGACTTGCCTTGCCAGGCGGCGTTCAGGCCATAGCCGCTAGCCGGCGTGGAGTACTGGTCGTTGGCCGGGGTTGTTCCGACCCGTCCGGCAGCGACGGCGGCCGAGGTGTTCTCAAGGTCGCTAGCGCGCGCCCAGGCCTGAAGCCGCCAGCTTTCGGTCGCGAGCGTCACGGCCAGAGAGCTTCCCGTCGCGTTGGACCTGGCGCCGAACAGGCCCGCGCCGCGCTTCTCCTGGAACGCGCCGAACCGCGCGGCCCAACGCACGTCGCCGACCTGGCCCTGCACGCGGGCGGCGACCGAGCCGTCCTCCAGCGTGGTCGGGACATCGGCCGCGCCCGCCGCCGCGCCGCGCACGGGACGGTAGCCGTCGGTGCGCGAACCGCTGGCCGTCAGCAGCAGATGGTCGGTTCCGAAGGTCCCCGCCCCGCGCCAGCTATCGCGCTGGCCGGCCTGCATCGTGAAGCTGGAGAGGCCGCCGCCGGCCGCACGTTCGCGAAGAGCGATGACGCCGGTCAGGGCGCCCGCGCCATAGGGTCCCGCCCCCGCGCCGCGCACGATGGTCGCGCCGGACAGGCCCTCGCCCGGCAGGGCGGTCCAGATGACCCAGCCCCCAAAAGGGTCGTTCTGCGGCGCCCCATCCAGCGTCACCAGCGCCCGGCCCGCGCCCGAGGGCGCGACCGAACGCAGGGACAAGCCCTGGATGGTCGGGTTCGCCGCGTCGCTGCCCGTGCGCCGGAACAGAGAGACGCCCGGCGTCGTCTTCAGGACCTCGTCGAGCCGCGCGGAGGACCCGAGCTGCGCGGCGTCATAGGTCGCGGTGGAAAAGGCCTCCTGCCCCGCCAGCGGCGGCAGTCTCGGGGCCTCGATGACAACGGCGGAGACCGGAGACGGCGGAGTGTCTAGCGGCACGGAGACCTCAGGATTGCGGACGGCCAGGGTTTAGCCAAAGCCCTCGCCGTCCGCCATCGTTCCGCTTAGCCGAGCGCTTTCTTGTAGAGGGCGAGCAGTTCGCTCCACGCCTTCTCGGCGGCGGGCTCGTTGTAGGCCTGGCTGCCGGGCACCGTCCAACCATGGTTCGCGCCAGGATACACCTCGACCGTCGCTGTCAGCTTGGCCTGGGCGAACGCGGCCTTGAGCTTGTCCTTCGAGGTCGGCTCGCGCTGGTCGTCGTTGTCGGCGATCGCCACGAGGTAGTCGGCCTTGGTCGCCGGGATCAGCAACTGCGGGCTGTCGGGCCCGTCGGCCGTCAGTCCGCCGCCATGGAAGCTGGCGACGGCCCCGACCCTAGCGGGATTCGAACCAGCCGTGCGGAAGGCGAGCGGTCCGCCCATGCAATAGCCCTGCGTGCCGATCCGCTTGGACCTGTTGGTCTGAGGTTGGGCGTCCAGGAAGGCGACAAAGGCCTTGGCGTCCGTAACCGCCGTAGCCGGCGTGACGGTCTTGGCCAGCGCCATGATCGTTTCACGGTCTTGCGGATTAGCGAAATTCATCGCCCCCTCCATCACCGGCGCCTTCTTCGTCCGGTAGTAGAGGTTCGGAACCAGGACCACATAGCCCGAAGAGGCGAGGCGGCGCGCCATCTGGCGGAAGACCGGTCGCAGGCTCCAGATGTCGGGCCACATCAGGACGGCGGGCCACTTTCCCTTGCCCTTAGGATAGAACAGAGCCGCGTCGGCCACCCCGTCAGGCGTCTTGACCTCCACATCCTTTTCCTCGACGGCCTCGTCGGCGCGCGCGACCGTGGCGACGCCCGTCAACGCAGCCGTCAACAGGCCGAACCGCCGGCGTGAGATCGTGGGGTCCTGTATGAGGCCGGGGTGGATTTCGTCATCGCACATGGCGGTCTCCTCCTGGTGATTTTGGCGGGCACGCTATAACCGCGTTCTCCGTTCGCCTATCCCCTTTACGGGCCCGATCAGGCGCCGGACGCGTAGGTCGCCTTGCCCGGCAGCAGCAGGTCCTGCTTGCGCCCGTCGCACAGGGCGTAGCTGAAGCCGGACTGGATCGCCCACGCGCCGACCTCGCCCTTCTTGTTGATCGCCAGGAAGCCGACCTGGATGTCCTTGGCCTGCGGCTTCTTCTTCAGGATGCGCTCGACGGCCTCGCGGCAGGCGGCCTCGGGCGAGCGGCCCTGGCGCATCAGCTCGACGACCAGGAAGCTGCCGACATTGCGGATCACCTCCTCGCCGACGCCGGTCGAGGTCGCGCCGCCGACCTCGTTGTCGACATAGAGACCGGCGCCGATGATCGGGCTGTCCCCCACGCGGCCGCGCATCTTCCAGGCCATGCCGCTGGTGGTGCAGGCGCCGGCAATGTTCCCCTTGGCGTCGATGGCCAGCATGCCGATGGTGTCGTGGTTGCCCGCCCCGCCCGGCGTGCCGAGCTGGCCCGTGGTCTTGCCGTAGTCGCCGACCTCGCTGTTGGCCTTGGGCTGATACTTGGCTTCCTTTTTCCAGGCTTCCCAGGCGGCCTTGGACTCCGGCGTCAGCAGTTCCTCGCGCGGGAAGCCCTGCTCCAGCGCGAACTGCAGCGCGCCGGCCCCGACCAGCATGACATGTGGCGTCTTCTCCATGACCCGCCGGGCGACCGAGATCGGATGGGCGATGTGCTCCAGGGCCGCCACCGAGCCGCAGTTGCCCAGCTCGTCCATGATGCAGGCGTCGAGCGAGACATGGCCGTCGCGATCCGGATAGCCAGCCCGGCCGACGCTGTGGTTCTTGAGGTCCTGCTCGGGCACGCGTGCGCCAGCCTCGACGGCGTCCAGCGCCCGGCCGCCCTTGGAGAGCACGGCCCAGGCGGCCTGGTTGGCGGCGACGCCGAAGTCCCACGTCGAGATCACGCAGGGCCCGTCCAGCCGCACGCTCTCACCCGCCGCCGATGCTCGTCCGTTGATCATCGCCGATCCGACGAGGGTCGCGCCGATCAGGCCTCTACGATTCATCATTCCGGTGTGCTCCAAGAAGACCGCCGAATCCGTAGCACGGCCGGAGAGAGACGATGACTAGCGACCGCGTCCTGCTGGAAGTCTGTGTCGATACGCCCGCCGGATTGGCGGCGGCGATCGCCGGCGGGGCGGATCGGATCGAACTTTGCGCGGCGTTGACGCTGCAAGGGCTGACACCCGCCCCCGGCCTGATGGCCCTGGCCTCCAACTCGCCGATCCCGGTCTATCCGATGATCCGGCCGCGCAACGGAGACTTCTGCTACGACGCCGGCGACCTGGACGCCATGAAGCGCGACATCGACGCCGTGCGGGCGTACGGCCTGGCGGGTGTGAGCATCGGCGCCAGCCGTCCGGACGGCGAGTTGGACCTCGAGGTGCTCCACGCCCTCGTCGATCATTCCAAGGGCCTCGGCATGACCCTGCACCGCGCCTTCGATTTGGTGGCGGATCAGTCGGCGGCGCTGGAGATCGCGGTCGAGATGGGCTTCGAGCGCGTGCTCACCTCCGGCGGCGCGATCAGCGCTCTGGTCGGGGCAGAGCGGATCGCCGCGCTGGTCGCTCAGGCCCAGGGCCGTATCAGCATCCTGGCCGGCGCCGGCGTACGGGCGTCGAACGTCGCGGACCTCGTCCGGAGCACCGGCGTGCGCGAGGTGCACGGCTCGTTCGGCGGCCCTCGCCCTGGCGCGGATCCGGCCTCGAAGCTGGGCGCCATGGGCTTCGTCCCGCCGACGCTGCAGGACACCGACCAGGCGACCGTGGCCGAGGTCGCCCGGATCCTGCGCGACCTCTGAAGGTCTACTTCGCGGGGTGCTTGGCCGCCCAGCTCGCCTCGTACAGCTTGATGATCTTGGCCGGCTGGGTTCCGAACCAGGAATAGCCGTCGCGACGCTCGCGCGAGAGCTCATTGACGTTGTCGTGCAGGCTCTTGTCCCGGTCGCCGAACACGGGACGCCCTTTGGTGTCGTAGAAGCGCGCCCAGATCGGCCCCGCGCCAGGCTTCTCGACCAGGCGACGACCGTCCGGCTC
>JAYRLX010000305.1:0-4894 GCA_041905125.1 Caulobacter sp.
GCATTCCCGAGGGCGAGGTCGCCCGCTTCCGGGGCGCGCGCCTGGGCGTGCGCCTCTGGACCCAGCCCGACCAGGTCTTCCCGGCCACGATCCGGACCCTGGCCGGCGCGGCTAATCCGCAAACGCGCACCTTCGACGCCCGCGTGTCGTTCACCGCGCCAGGCGGCCAGGCCGCGATCGGCGGCACGGCCGAAGTCGTCGCCTATGCCGGGCAAGGCGCCCAAGGCGTGGCCGTCCCTACCACGGCCGTCATCCCCACCGGCGCCAACCAGGTCGTGTGGGTGGTTTCCGGCACCCCCGCCAAGGTTCAGCCGCGGACCGTCACCCTGGGGGCAGTGCATGACGACGACGTGATCATCGCGACGGGCGTCAAGCCCGGCGAGCGCATCGTCACCGCCGGCGGCCACCTCCTGCGCCCCGGCCAGAGCGTTCGCCCGATCGTCTCCAGCACGGACGCCAACCGATGAAGGGCCCCAATCTCTCATCCTGGGCGCTCAAGCACGGCGCGATCATGCGCTTCGTGATCGTCCTGGCGGCGCTTGCCGGCGTCTATGCCTACCAGTCCCTGGGCCGCCAGGAGGACCCCGACTACACCATCAAGAACATGCTGGTCTCGGCGGCCTGGCCCGGCGCCAGCGCCCAGGAGGTCGCCGACCAGGTGGCCGAGCCGATCGAGCGGGCGATCCAGACCATTCCCGAGGTCGACTACCTGCGCACCAACGTCCAGCCCGGCCGGATGGTGATCAACATCAAGCTGCGCGACAGCGTGCAATCGGAGGCCGTCAACGCCCTGTGGACGCGGATTCGCCAACGGGTGTCCGATCGCGCGGGCCAACTCCCCGACGGTGTGCGCGGCCCTCAGTTCAACGACGACTTCGGCGACACCTATGGCAACATCTATGCCCTGTCGGGCGACGGCTATTCGCTGACGCAGCTGAAGACCTTCGCCGACCGTCTCCGCGACCGCTTCCGCCAGCTTCCGGACGTGGGGCGCGTGGAGTTCGAGGGTGAGCCTGAGGAGCGGATCTACATCGAGTACCAGACGGCCAAGCTGGCCTCGCTGGGCGTGGATCCGCGCGCCATCGTCCAAACCCTGCACGACACCAATACCCTGGCATCGGCCGGCACCATCGAGGCCAAGGCCGAACGCATCCGGGTCGACGCGACGGGGACCTTCGACACGGTCGAGCAGATCCGCCAGATCGGCATCGTCGCCAACGGCCGCAACGTGCGGCTGGGCGACATCGCCACGGTGCGCCGGGGCCTGGCCGATCCGGCCAGCTTCCGCATGCGCTTCAACGGCCGCGACGCGGTCGGCGTGATGGTCTCGCTGCGCAAAGGCGGGGATGTCACGCGCCTGGGCCGCGAGAGCCAGGCGCTGGTCAAGGATTTCGCCGCCACCCTTCCGGTCGGCGTCAAGCTCGACGTGGTCGCCGACCAGCCGGCGGTGGTGCGCCAATCGATCGGCGAGTTCACCCGCTCGCTGGCCGAGGCGGTGATCATCGTCCTGGTCGTCAGCTTCTTCTCCCTGGGCGCGCGTCCGGGTGTGGTCGTGGCGCTGTCCATCCCGATCGTGCTGGCCGTGACCTTCGCGACCATGCTGGCGCTTGGCATCCCGCTGCACCGCGTCTCGCTGGGAGCGCTGATCATCGCGCTCGGCCTTCTGGTCGATGACGCCATCATCGTCATCGAACAGATCGACAGCCACCTGCACGCCGGCTGGCGCAAGGCCACGGCCGTCACCTCGGCCTATCTGGTTACCGCTCAGCCGATGCTGATCGGCACGCTGATCACGATGCTGGGCTTCCTGCCCATCGCCCTGGCCAATTCGGCCGCCGGCGAATACTCACGCTCGATCTTCCAGGTGGTGGCCATCTCCCTGGCCTTTTCCTGGGTGGTGGCGGTGTTCGTCACCCCGTTCATCGCCAACAGCCTGCTGCGCGAGAAGTCCGGCGCGTCGGAGGCCAACGAGACGCACTCCGGACACGGCGAGAGCGGCTATGCCGGCCCCTTCTACCAGCGCTTCCGCGGCCTGGTGCGCTGGAGCCTGGACCATCGCCATGCGGTGATCGGTCTGACGGCGGTGATGTTCGTGGTGGCGCTGGGCCTCTTCGCCGTGGCCGTGCCCAAGCAGTTCTTCCCCACCTCCGATCGGCCCGAGCTGATCGTGGACCTGCGCGCGGCCCAGAGCGCCTCCTTCGCCCAGAGCTTGGCGGCGACCGAACGCCTGGAACAGCTTCTGGCCAAGGACGAGGACGTAAAGTCGGTCACCGCCTATGTCGGCGGCGGCACCCCCCGCTTCTACCTGTCGCTTGACGTGCAGACCCCCAACATCAGCCTGTCCCAGCTGGTCGTCCGCGCCAAGGACGAGGCGGCGCGCGACCGGGTCCAGGAGCGGGTGCGCGAGCTTCTGGCCACGCGCTTTCCCGAGGTGCGGGGCCGCACCAGCACCCTGGAGCTCGGCCCGCCGGTGGGCCAGCCTTTCAAGATCCGCTTGACGGGGTCGGACTACGCCCAGATCGCGCCGACGGCCGAGCGGATCGAAGCCTTGATGCGCGCCAACAACCACCTGCGCGACGTCAACAAGGACTATGGCGAAGCCCAGAAGACGGTGCGGGTCGAAATCGACCAGGACAAGGCCCGGGCGCTGGGGATCACGTCGCTGAACATCGAGCAGTCCCTGCAGGGAGCGCTGGAAGGCACGCCGATCACCCGCTACCGCGAGGGCGACAAGGTGCTGGACGTGGTGGCGCGGCTGGCTCCCGAGGAGAGAAACAGCCTTGACCGGCTCTCCCAGATCAGCGTGCAGACCGCCGTCGGCGGCCGCGTCCCGCTCTCGCAGGTGGCGCGCCTGAAGCCGGGCTTCGAGCTGGCCGAGATCAATCGCCGCTCAAGCCTTCCGACCATCACCATCCAGGCCGACGTCGTCGGCGCCCAGCCGGCCCAGGTGGCCAAGATGCTCGACAAGGAACTCAGCGACCTGCGCGAACGGCTGCCGGTCAACGCTCAGATGAAGTTCGGCGGCACGATCGAGGAAAGCGCCCTGTCGCAGAACTCGGTGATGGCCATGGCCCCGATCGGCCTGCTGCTGATCATGGCCCTGCTGATGGTCCAGCTGCAGAGCAACAAAAAGATGCTGCTGGTGGTGATGACCGGGCCGCTGGCCTTGATCGGCGTGGCGCTGGTCCTGAGCCTCTTCCGCATCCCGTTCGGTTTCGTGGCCATGCTCGGTGGGCTGTCGCTGTTTGGCATGGTGATCCGCAACTCGGTGATCCTGGTCTCGCAGATCGACGCGCTGTGCGAAGCCGGCAGCGACCTCTACCGGGCCATCGTCGAGGCGACGGTCCACCGCTTCCGCCCGATCATGCTGACGGCTCTGGCCGCCATCCTGGCGATGATCCCCCTGACCCGCTCGGTGTTCTGGGGTCCCATGGCCTGGGCGATCATGGGCGGGCTGATGGTGGCCACCCTACTGACCTTGCTCTTCCTGCCGGCGGTTTATGCGCTGGCCTATGGCGCGCGCGCCGACGAACCGTCCCGGGAGACCGCCCATGCCTAAGCCCCGCGACGCGGCCATCCTGGCCGCCCTCCTGCTCGCCCCGGCGACGAGCGTCTGCGCTCAGAGCCTGTCGGAGGCCTATGCCGGCGCCCTGCGTCACGATCCCGACTTCCAGGCCGCTACGGCCGACCGGGACGCGGCGGCCGAGAACGAGTCTCTGGCCAAGGCGCTTTTTCGTCCCAAGGCCAAACTCCAGGCCAATGGCGGCTACAGCCGGATCGACACTGACGCCGACACCGTACCCGGGTCGGGCGTGACGCTGCCGTCTGACATCAAGGGCTCCAGCGGCGCCCTGGTGCTGGGTCTGGAGCAGCCCCTGATCGACGGCGAGTCGCGCGCCCAGGCCCGGCAGTTGCGCGCCGGGGCCCGGGCCGGCGCGGCGGTCTATGAGGCCCAGCGCCAGCAATTGGGGCTTAAGGTCGCTCAGGCCTATTTCGACGTGCTCAAGGCCGACGACACGATCGTCAGCCTCAAGGCCCAGGAAGCGGCCGCTGGTCGTGAGCGGCAAGCGGCCCAGGCGCGCTTCGATGCAGGGCGCGCCAAGATTACCGACGTGCGCGAGGCGCAGGCCCGCGCCGACGGCCTGGCGGCCCAGATCGTCGGCGCCCAGGCCCAGCGCGACCAGGCCGCCTCGTCCTTCCGCGAGCTGACGGGCCTGGAACCGCAAGCGCTCGTGGCCGTGCGCTCGGACCTGGCCGCCGGCCCGCCGGCCGAGCGCCTGGCCGACTGGCAACAGCGGGCCGAGACCAACGCCCCGGCCATCGCCGCGCGCCGCGAACAGGCCCTAGCCAGCCAGGCCAAGGCCGAGCAGTACGGCTGGTCCCAGCAGATCAAGGTCAGCGCGAGGGTCCAGGCCGGCGAGCTTTGGCGCGGCGGGTCCGACACCGTCATCGCCGGCTCGCTGATCCCGCCCGATCACGCCTCGGGGGTGGTGGCCAGCGTGCAGCTGGAGATGCCGCTCTACACCGGCGGCGGGCGCAGCGCCCAGCAGCGCCAGGCCCAGGCCCAGGCGCGCAACAGCTTCTCCCAGCTCGACGGCGCGCGCCGGGACCTGCGGCTGCAGGTCGAGCGGGCCTATCGCGGCCAGACCAGCGGCGCCGACCAGATCGGCGCCTTGCGCACCGCCCTGGCCTCGGCGGAACTCCAGGAAAAGGCGGCCATCACCGGACGCGACGTGGGCGTGCGCACCCAGAGCGACGTCCTGGCCGCCCAGGCTCAATCGTTTGAGGCCCGCCGGCGCCTGGATGAAGCCGTTTACGACTACGGCGTGGCGCGCTTTGCCCTGCCGGCTGCGGCCGGCGAGCTGACCGTCGACCGGTTCGCCGCCATCGAGCG
>JAYRLX010000306.1:0-4893 GCA_041905125.1 Caulobacter sp.
GGCGGGGGCGGCGGCGGCGGCGGAGCGCCGAACGTGTAGCGCAGGCCCAGGGTCACCGAGGTGTCCTTGTAGCGGCCCGAGAAGGTGCCGACGTCGGTGATCGAGCCACCGGCCGGACCGGCGTTCTGGGTCACCGAACCCCAGTCCAGCTTGCTGGTGCGCAGGTAACGGCCGGTCAGGTCCAGCGACCAGTTGGTCGCGAAGTTCCAGCCCAGGCCGATGATGCCCTGCATGGCGAACGCCTGATCGACGTCGTCGAAGCTGGTGTTCTGGTAGATCGCCGCGCCAGCCGGGACGCCCGACAGTTGGCCGTAGACCTTGTTGTGGACCCAGGCGGTGCCGACGCCGGCGCCGATGAACGGGTTCAGGCTGGAGTTCGGGGCCATGTCGTAGATGACATTGGCCATCAGGGTCGAAGCCTTGAACTTGCCGTCCGGCTCACCGCAGGTCGCGGCGCTCGAGGTGCGGCCGACGCCGGCGGTGCAGAGACCGATCGGCTGGGCGCCGCCCGTCGTGCCGGTGCCGAAGCCGCCTTGGCCGCGGACGCTCTTGATGTCGCTCGGACGGTAGCCGTACTCGGCTTCCACGCGCCAGTTCGGCGTGAACTTGTAGCCCAGGCGGCCGAAAGCGGCCCAGTCGTGGTCGCCCCCGAAGTCCCACTGATAGTTATTGGTGGAGGTCGCCTTGACGGAGTCCGGCTCGTGATAGCCGACGTCCGCACCGACGTACCACCCGCTCGTGGCGCTCTGGGCCAGGGCGCCCGAGGCGGCGCTTAGCGCCACCGCAGCTACGCCGACCAGCAACCGCATGTTCATTGCTTTACCCTCTACTTTAGAATGTCGCGGTCCCGACATGTTCCCCGGGACCCAGGACGACAAACGCGCTCGAACCGGATTCAGGTGTTGCCCTGAGGACACAGAATGGGGCGAATTGTGAAATCAATGCGGCCCCACGCCACGATCCGGCAGCGCTTAGCTTGGCCGGAAAACTGCGCGATCTTGTCGCAAGACTCTGAGATTGAAGGAAAAATCCGATCTGCCCATACTCCCTTTCGGGGACGAGCGGAGTACGGTCATGAGCATTGAACCTTTTCCTCTGGCCCCCGACGATTTTGCGTCGGTCTCCGGCGGCGAGACGCCAAACGCCTTCGTCAACGCCGACTCCCGGACCGGCATGGTGGCGGGCAAGACCAGCCTGACCATCGCCCAGGCCGCGTCCCAGCTGCTGCGCGGCGAGCCGGGCTGGTCCAGTCAGCTGCAACAGGCGGCGACGGTCACCTACGCCTACCGGGCCAATGCGCCGACGACGATGCCCAGCGACGCCTCGGGCTTCTCGACCTTCAACGCCGCCCAGATCGCGCAGGCCGAGAAGGCCCTGGCGGCCTGGTCGGACGTCGCCAACATCACCTTCGTGCGCGTGGGCGAGGGAACCTCGGGCGCAAGCGCCTACAGCGACAACGCCGCCATCCTGTTCGGCAACTACAGCTCCGGCCAGGATGGCGCGGCCGCCTTCGCCTTCTTTCCGGGCAACACTTCGCCCACCAACCGTTCCGGCGACGTCTGGCTCAACTCCACCCTGAGTTACAACACCAGCCCGACGGGGACCAATTACGGCGGCATGGTCATCGTGCACGAGCTTGGCCATGCGATCGGCCTGGACCACCCGGGAGACTACGACGCCGCCGCCAACACCACCCTGACCTACGCCGCCAACGCGGGCTATTACGAGGACAGCCGCCAGTACTCGGTGATGTCCTATTTCAGCGAGAGCAACACGGGAGGCTCGTTCAGCGGCGCCTACGCCTCTTCTCCCCTGCTGGACGACGTCGCCGCCGCCCAGCTGGCCTACGGCGCCAACATGTCGACCCGCACCGGCGACACGGTCTACGGCTTCAACGCCACCGCCGATCGCGACTGGTTCAGCGCGTCGAGCGCCTCGAGCAAGCTGGTCTTCGCCGTGTGGGACGCCGGCGGGACCGACAGCCTGGACTTCTCAGGCTACAAGGTGGCCCAGACCATCGACCTGCGGCCCGGCTACTTCTCCAGCGTCGGAGGCCTGATCGGCAATGTCGTCATCGCGCTGGGCGCGACGATCGAGAACGCCGTCGGCGGGACGGCCGCCGACATCATCAACGGCAACGGCGCCGCCAACCGCCTCACCGGCGGCCAGGGCAATGACTCGCTGGACGGCGGCCTTGGCGTCGATACGGCGGTGTTCAGCGGCAAGGCCGCCAGCTACGCCGTCACCGCCCTGGCGTCGGGCGGCTGGCAGGTGAAGGACAACGCCGGGACCGACGGGACGGACATCGTCGTCAATGTCGAGGGCCTGGCCTTCTCGGACCGCGTCATGTCGCTGGTCGACAGCCGCGTCGCGACGGCGATGGGCAGCCTCTTGCGGCTGAAGCCGCTGAGCGGCGGCGCCGAGACCCTGGCCAAGACCCTGGCGGCCGACATGGCCGCCGGCGGGACCTATGACGGCGCCATCGCCCAAGTGATCAAGACCGCGGACTCCACCACCTCGGTGGCGGTGATGTCCTACCAGTTCTTCACCGGCAAGACGCCGACGACGGCCGGCATGGACTATCTGATCGCGCCCGACGGCCCCAACGCCAACAACCTCAACAGCGCCTATTACCAGTACTTCGACTACAGCAACCGCTACATCAACTTCGCGATGAACCTGGGCAAGGTCGGCGAGGGGGCGACGGCGTTCGCGACCACCTATGGCGCGCTGAACCTGACCGACGCGACGCGCAAGGCCTATGCGGCGATCTTCGGCCTGAGCCCCACCGACCAGAAGGTGCATGATCTGCTGGACGCCAGCTTCGTGCTGAACGGCCAGACCATGAGCCGGGCCGACTACTTCGCCTATTACGGCCAGGACGGACTGAACGGCCAGGGGACCAAGGCCGCCATGGTCGGCTGGCTGCTGGGCGAGGCGGCCAAGGCCGACATCGGCGTCTACGCCAAGTCGCTGGCGGCCTTCTACGCCGACGAACTGACCCACGAGGTGTTCGGGGTCGACCTGATCGGGTCCTACGCCAAGCCGGAATACAATCTGACCTGAATCCAATCGGCCTCCGGCGCGTTCTGGCAGGCGAGAGCCCGCCGCCCCGGAGTCCAGGGATGCCCTTCACCGTCCGCGCCCGCCATCTGCACGGCGGCCATGCCCGCCCCGTCGACGAACCCACCGCCGAGGCCGCCGCCGTCGCCTATCTGGAAGACTTCGGCCACGACGCCGAGGAGGATGAAGCCGTCAGCCTGATCGTCCGCGACGATGTCACCGGGCGCGAGCAGTGCTTCCGGGTGGACCTGGCGACCGGCCAGACGGAGCCGTGCGGCTGACCGCCCTAACCCCGATGCCCAAAGCCGATCGCCACCAGCAGGAAGCTGACCACGCAGGCGATCACGAACGCCGCGGCGATCAGAATGATCGCGCCCCCACGCCGCTTGGCCTTGGGACTTTCGTGGACCGGTTGGGCCGGATCGCTCATGCGCATCTCCTTGCTGCAGGGAGCAAGCCGCACGACGGCCTTAGGTTCCGACGCGGCGCGACGCGGTCTCTATAGGGACCGATAAAGACGTGGCGATGTCAGGGAGGGAATGGTGGACGCGACGGGAACTGGGACAACTACCTCGAGCGCACTTCGATTTCCGGCATCGGGCCCTCAAAATCGGCGGTCCAGCTAGGGCCTTGATCCTTGAACTCCTCACCTAATGCCGCGATCGCGTCATCGCTGCGGTCGGCGAATAAGAGCCGGTCGGCCGAGAAGGCGCGCACTTGGTTGGCCCGAGCAACCGCGTCAGGAGGCAACACCGGCATAGCGCCAAGCTCTCGATCGCTGATCAGGAGCAAAACACTTGGAGAGAGCGGTAGAGTGACTTCAGACATCGGGTTCATGAAACCACCGTCGCCGTAGATGGGATGATGCTCGCTTGCCGGTACGGTCCGGAATACTGGGCTATCTGACGTTATTAGGTGTCTCCCAAACGCTGGTAGGACGCTCCATCGGCGAGCGAAAAGAATTTCTTGGATCGTGTTCGCCGCCGCGACGACAGGCAGCGCTCTGTGGCGCTGGACCGAAAGCGTGTATCGGCTGGGGTCCTGGTGGAACGACCATAGTTCGTCCCGGCTAATCGCTATGGGTCCTTCGGCCGCTTCATACGCGTTCATGCTCCTCTCGAAAGCATCGCGGTTACGCCATCGCGTGTTCAGCATGTGCTGGGCGATCCGGCCGAACATCTCGGCTGCTGTGTTGAGCATCCTCGGAGTGCGCGTGTAGAGGGTCGCGACGAAAGAGGCGAAGTCGGCCCGAGACTGCCCCTCGGGAATAACGCCCTCGAGGAGCATCCTGTATCCAGCGGCCGCTCTGCTCTCAATGTTCGCTAGCGACTGCTCAAGGGCGTCGTATCGCTCGCCGTCGGCCCCGATAGGCGAGTAGAAATTATTCTCGCCGCCAGTTTCCTTGATGATCGACGCCCGCCGACGTCCTCGGGCCATGTCGTAAGTCCAGATCATCCCCTTGGGCTGCTCACCAACCCAATGCTGAAGGTGGAGGCGCGGAACGTAGTGCTGATACTTGGTCCGCGTTCCCTGTTGCGCTGGGGCGGGCCTTGGCGGTCGAGGAGGCCTCATCCTAGCGCCTTCCGGGCCCGGGCGTGGTGGGTCGGACGGTGGTGGCCGTAGTTATCCTTGAGGGCCTGCACCGTCGTGCCGACGTAGTTGGCCGCCTCCCAGGCCGGGACGTCAGTCACGCAATTCGGAGCAACCGGCGATGCCATGAGTATGCCTCGCGTCTAAATAGCGAGACCAACGAAAGCTCCACAGCGGCGATGCGTCAACATTTCCCAGATGTGGTAAGACCGCGTCAGCTCACGTCCTCTCATCGTCAAG
>JAYRLX010000307.1:0-4888 GCA_041905125.1 Caulobacter sp.
CGTCCGGAGGTTTGAAGTATGTGTACCGTTTCGACGAAGCCAGACGCTCCGCGCAGCCGTTATCCGGTGAGCCCTCGACGCGCGGGGTTTTAACCCGCTTCCGAAAGAGGCCCCCGACGGGCGGGCCGAGGCGACGAACCCCAGTCCCGGAACGCCCGGGCGATTTCAGCCCGGACCTGTCGCGCCGCCTATGCCTTCACCGCCAGGGCTTCGTCCCGTGTTTCAGGGAGCCTGCGCCTGGATCCGCCGCGAAGACGTCTTCCTTAAAGAAAGACCGGCGAGCGCTTCCCGCTCGACCACCCCCGACAGCCGTCACGATCGCCGGCCGGACGTCCCTTCCAAGCCATCGGGTGAGGAAGAGTATGGCGGGGGATTCAACGCGGATTACAGAGCGGCGTGTAAAAGTGAGAAGCGATTGAAATCGCTGGGTTCGATTCCGGATACGCGGATCATAGATCGCCGCGAACGCTCGTAAAATCCTCCCCCTGGCGGGGGAGGTGTCGCCGAAGGCGACGGAGGGGGAAGTCCTGTAGGCCCGGCCACGCCCCCCTCCGGTCCTTCGGACCACCTCCCCCATAGGGGGAGGATTTTGTGCGCCCCTCAGCGCTTCTTCGTCTCGCCTTTCGCGTCAAACCCGAACGCGTGGCGCATGACCTGGAAGATGTAGCTTTCCTCGACCACGCCGCGCACCAGATAGGCCTGCGGACCATCGGCGAAGACGCCGACGTCCTCGCCCGCGTGGGCGGCGCTGGGCAGGTTCACGACGGCCTGTTGGTGATAGTCGACGTCGTCCAGGTCTTCCTTGGCCGGATCGGCGCGGGTGTCGTTGCCCAGCGGGCCGCCGGGGCCGGTGGCGAACATCAGGGTCGTATAGGTCTTGCCGTCGGCCGCGATCGCCGGCTCGCCCTCGTTGCCCGAGACGCCCAGGATCGGCGAATTGCGCGGCGCGTAGCCCGAGATCACCAGGCCGTGGCTGTGATCGGCCGTGACCACGACCAGGGTGTCCTTCAGGTCCACCTTGGCCAGCACCGCGTCGATGGCCTTGGAGAACTCGACCGTCTCGCTGAGCGTGCGCTTGGCGTTGCCCAGGTGGCTGCCCATGTCGATCTTGCCGCCCTCGACCAGCAGGAAATAGCCGTTCGGGTTCTTGGAGAGGATGTCGACCGCCGTCGTCGCCATCTCGGCCAGGGTCGGCACCCCCTGCCCCAGCACGGGACGCTCGACCTCGTAGGGCAGGTGCTCGGACGCGAACAGGCCCAGCACGTGCTTGGTGTCGGCGGGCAGCGCCTTCAGTTGATCGACAGTGGTGACATAGGCGGAGGACCGGCCTTCGGCCTTCAGCCATTCGGCGGTGAGGTCGCGACCGTCGGCGCGCTTGCCGTCCTTGTCCTCGGGCAGGAAGCGCGAGCGACCGCCGCCCATCACGACGTCCAGGCGCAGGGCGTCGGGCGCCTCGACCAGCTGGCGGGCGATGTCCTTGCAGCCGCCCTGGATGGCCTCGACCGGCATGTCGCTGTCGCCTTCCCAGTCGCGATAGGCGGTGTGGGCGTAGGTCCCGGCGGGCGTGGCGTGGGTGACGCGGGTCGTGGTCACCGCGCCGGCCGCCTTGCCGTTGGCCTTGGCCAGCTCGGCCAGGGTCTGGACCGCATTGCCCTTCTCGGTCTCGCACTTCTCGCCGATCGCCGCGCCGGTCAGGCCGATGATCTTGTTGCGGGTCTTCACGCCGGTCATGATCGCGGTGATGCCGGCGGCGCTGTCGGTGACTTGAGTGTCGTGGCTGTAGGTCTTGGAAAGCGCCGCGTAGGACAGTTTCTCGAAGGCCAGCGAATTGGACTCGCCGTCGACGCCCTTCTGCTGGCCGTCATAGATGCGGCCGGCCGTGACCGTCGAGATGCCCATGCCGTCGCCCAGGAACAGGATGACGTTCTTGGCGCGGCCGGTGTTGGGAACCACCGTCAGCTGTCGCGCCAAAGCCGCCTCGCCGGCTTTGTAGTACGGATCGGCGGCGCTGACGGCCGCCATCGGGCCCGCGGCTTGGGCGTCGGCGAAGGTCGAGATCGAAGCGGACGCCACGAGGGCGAGAACGAAGGGGCGGATCAAGGCCAAGCTCCATGAGGAATCGGCCCGATTTGCTCCTAGCGTGTGACAGTTTTTCCGTTGGTCGCGACGAAGCGCGATTTAGGGGCGTCGCACCCGCCAGGCGAAGGCGGTGGCCGCGGCCAGCAGCACCGCCGCGCCGGCCTGGTGCAGAACGCCCAGGGTGATCGGCACGGCCGCCATCAGGGTCCAGACGCCCAGCGAGGCCTGCAGGAAGACAATCACCGCCAGGGCCGTCGCGATCGCCTTGCTGCCGGCCGCCAGGGGCCTGTCGCGGCGGGCGATCACCGCGATGGCGATCCCGGCCACGAACAAGGCGTAGGCCATCAGACGGTGGTGCAGCTGCACCGCGCCGTGGCTGTGGGCGATCGTGCCCCAGAAGCCGGCGCCGAAATAGTCGGCCGGGAAAAAGCGGCCGTTCATCAGCGGCCAGTCGTTATAGACGAGGCCCGCGTCGTTTCCGGCCACCAAGGCGCCCAGCAGGCTCTGGAAGAACACCGCCGCCAGGAAGGCCAGCGCCCAGCCGCGCCAGGGCGAACGCTCCTCGACGCGCGGCGCGCCGTTCCAGGCGTCCAAGGCGGTCCAGATCAGGACCACGAACAGCGCCAGGGCCAGGCCCAGGTGCGTCATCAGGCGTTCCGGCGCCACCGAGACCCGCTCGGACAGGCCGCTGGAGACCATCCACCAGCCGACGAGGCCCTGCAGGCCGCCCAGGCCCAGCATGACGGCGCAGCGCCAGATCAGGCGGCGCGGGATGTCGCGGCGGATCAGGAAGACGATGAACGGGATCGCGAAGACGACGCCGACGGTCCGCCCCAGCAGGCGGTGCGCCCACTCCCACCAGAAGATCCCTTTGAACCCCTCCAGCGTCATGTCCGGATTGACCAGCTTGTACTGGGGGATCTGCTTGTAGAGCTCGAAACTCTCGCGCCAGGCCTGGTCCGACATCGGCGGCAGGGCGCCCATGATCGGCTGCCACTGGGTGATCGACAGACCCGAGTCGGTCAGGCGCGTCGCGCCGCCGACGACCACCATGGAGAACACCATGGCGGCCACGATAAAGAGCCAGATGGCGACGGGACGCGAACGGTCGGAACGCAGGAAAGACGTCATGGAGTCGGAAAAGCGTCACTTCTGGGCCGAAATGCGGCCGAACCTTCCCTACGCCCGCCGGACGCGCGCATCAACGTCTGTATGCCTACGCATGACGACGCGCGCGCCGCGTGGCAAATAGCGCCCGCAGGAGGATTTTGATGAGCGGCACGGGCGTCTTCGCGGCGGCGATCGTCGGCATTATCGCCGGCTGGATCGCCGATTTCGTTCTGGATCGACGCCACTCCCTGTTCATCAAGCTCTTGATCGGCGTGATCGGCGCGTTCATCGGAGCGTTCGTGGCGACTCGGATCGATCTTCACGTCAGCGGATTCGTTGGCGAACTGATGGTCTCCAGCGTAGGAGCCGTCTTTTTCCTGGCCGTGCTCGGCCTCTTTCGGAGACCCGCGTGAGCGCTCCCCTCATTCCGGCCCGCCTTCGCAAGCTGATCGGCTCGATCGCGGTGATGGTCGTCCTGTTCGCCTGGATCTGGATCTTCACCAGCCTGTACGACCGCCTGCCGCAGAACCGCTTCGTGCACCTCGCCTACTTCGTGGCGCTGGGCATGGGCTGGATCCTGCCGGTGATTCCGCTGATCTCGTGGATGGGCAAGGCCGACAAGCCAGTCGTGAAATAGGCAAGCCGGACATGAAAAAGGGCCGCCTTTCGGCGACCCTTTCGGCTTCCGCTGTTCCCGAAGGAAATGGTCGGAGCGACAGGATTCGAACCTGCGACCCCTTGACCCCCAGTCAAGTGCGCTACCAGGCTGCGCCACGCTCCGACGCGGAAGAGGCGCTCTTATAGGCGCCGGTCCGGGGTTGGGCAACTGCCATTTCCGAGGAAAACGCGGGACCGCGAACAGCCCTAACGGGAGAGCAGTCCGTCCAGTCGCGATTTGACCTCCGTGAGGTCGCGCAACATGAAAGCCAGACGCTCGCGCGCCTCGCTCTCCAGGCGCCGGACGCCTTGGTCGAGCGCGCCGTAATCGATGTCGGTCGCGAGCTTGGCGGAGCCGTTGGAGCCGAGCCCCGCGGAGATCACCTGCGCCAGGCCATGGTCGCGGTGCAGCTTCTGCACGCCCTTGATGGTCAGGCCTTCGCTGTGGAGCAAGGTGCGGACGCCGTTCAGCACGGCCACGTCCTGCGGACGATAGAAGCGCCGCCCGCCGGCGCGTTTCATGGGGCGAATGAAGGAGAACTTGGTCTCCCAGAAGCGCAGGACGTGCTGCGGCACGCCCAGCTCCTCGGCGGCTTCGGAGATCGTGCGGAAGGCGTTCGGCCCCTTCGCCACCGCACGAATCCTAGTCGCCCAAGGCGCGGTCGATTCGCGCCTTCATGACCTGGGAAGCGCGGAAGCCGATCACGCGCCGGGGCTCGATCTCGGCGGGCTCGCCCGTCTTGGGATTGCGCCCCATCCGAGCCCGCTTGGCGCGGACCTGGAAGACGCCGAAACCGGAAAGCTTGACCGTCTCGCCCTTCTCCAGGGCCTCGGCCACCAGATCCAGGGTGCGTTCGACGAGGCCGGCGCAGTCCTGACGGGTCAGACCGACCTCCTCGTGGACCGCCTCGCATAGGTCGGCCCGGGTCAAAGTAGAGCCCTTCATGCAACCCCCTCCACGCGTATCCTGGCGGCCAGGAGGCCACCTTCGATAGAGCACTCGCGGCGAACAAGAGCTTTATGCGGCCGCCCTCAACCAGCC
>JAYRLX010000308.1:0-4888 GCA_041905125.1 Caulobacter sp.
GGCCCGACAGGGTCGGCTCTACAGCGGCCTTGGCCTCAGCTTCGGCGGCTTCGGAGAAGCCCGTGGGGATGCCGTGGCTGTGGATGGCGATCAGCGAGGCGGCGCGAGGATCGTTCTCGGTCCCGACCACCTCCAGCACCTTGCCGGGCTTGGGGCCGTAGCGGCCGCCGTGCGTGCCGACCTGGGCGACGACGAGGTCGCCGTCCTTGAAGTCGTGGGCGACGCTGGGATCGAGGACCAGGCTTTCCTTGGACTTGCGGTCGACCGGCTCGACGCGGACCTCGCGGCGGTGCTTGCGGATGACGCCCAGGATCTTGTGGGCGCTCTGGCCCAGCTTCTTGATCAGGCGGGCCTCGAACTCGCCGGTCTCCAGTCGCTCGAAGCGGACCAGCAGGCGGTCGCCCAGGCCCGGCGCGCCGCCCGCGGCCTCGCCCTTGCCGGGCGCCAGCCGGACATTGGGTACGTCGTCGTCGGACTTGGTGAGCTTCACATAGAGCTCGCCGTCGCCGTCGCGCTCGACCACGTCGGCCACGCCGACCGGGGGCAGGGAGCCGGCCTCGGCGAAGCCCTTGCGACCGCGCTTGGCCAGAGCGCCCTGGGCTTCCAACTCGCGGATCATCTCGCGCAGGGCCCGGCGATCTGCGCCCTTCAGCCCGAAGTGCCGAGCGATGTCGGCCTTACCGGTCTCGCCAGCGTCACGCAGGAACGCCAGCAGGGTCTCACGATCGGGCAAGCCCGCCGGCGGGCGAGGCTTGAAGGTCTTGGGCGGGCGAAGTTTGGCCATGTCCTGCCTTAACGCGTTCGGCGAGGTTAGGGAAACGCGGAGGAAGATTGTGCTCTCGACCTAAAGCAAACCGTCATCCCGCGCTTTATGCGCGGGACCCATGGTTCAGCTTTCACGTGAGAGATCGTTCCGCCCCGCACTGGCGGCGGAGTGATGGGTCCCGCGCATAAAGCGCGGGATGACGAGGAACTAGTACTAATACAGATCCTCGATCGACTTCGGCGGCTGAGGCTCGGCCGGCTTGGCAGCTGCGTTCGCGGCTGGAGCGGCAGCCGCAGGCGTCGCGGGCGGAGCCTCGATCACCGGCGCGGGGGCTTCCTGCTCGGTCGTTTCGACCTCGACGGCCTTGGGCTTGGGGGCCTCGACCGGTGGCGGCTCATAGGCGAGGGCGGGCGCGGCGTCCTTGACCGGAACGCCGGAGACCTCGGCCAGAGGCGCTGTCGACGTCGTCGCGCCGCCGCGATCGATCTTCATCGCATTGGTCAGGCCGAAGGCGAAGCCGCCGACGCAGCACAAGACCAGCGCCGTCAGCACGACGTTCAGCGGCAGGGGACGTTCCAGCGTCGTCATCCGCGTAATCTACTCCCGTCCAAGCCGGCTGAACAGGCTCAGGCCTCGTCGTCCCACGGCGCGGCGCCGTCGTCCGAAGCGGCGGCCGCCTTGGCCTTCGGCGCGGCCTTCTTGGCGGCTGGCTTCTTGGCGGCGGTCTTCTTGGCCGGCTTGTCGCCTTCGGCCTTGGTCGCGGTCTTCTTGGTCGCGGCGGCCTTCTTGGCCGGCTTCTTGCCGCCGCCCTTGGCCGCGCGTTCGGCGATCAGAGCCAGCGCTTCCTCCAGGGTGATCGCCGCCGGGTCCTTGCCCTTGGGCACATTGGCGTTGGTGTCGCCGTGCTTGATATAGGGGCCAAAGCGACCCGAGAGCACGCGGATCGGCTTGCCATCCTCGGGGTGGTTGCCGAGTTCGGCCAGGGCCGCGGCCGCCGCGCGCTGCGGACGTCCGCCGCCGGCGCGCTTGTCGGCCAGGATGGCGACGGCGCGGTTCAGGCCGACGTCGAACACCTCGTCGGCGTTCTCCAGATTGGCGTAGGTGCCGTCGTGCAGCACGAAGGGCCCGAAGCGCCCCAGGCCGGCCGTGATGACCTTGCCGTCGTCCGGGTGCTTGCCGACTTCGCGCGGCAGGGAGAGCAGGCGCAGGGCCTTCTCAAGATCCATGGCCGAGGCGATCCAGCCCTTGGGCAGGGACGAGCGCTTGGGCTTGTCGCCCTCGGCCGCCAGCTCCTCGACATAGGGGCCAAAGCGGCCGTTCTTCAGCCACACGGCCCGGCCGGTCGCCGGATTGACACCCAGCTCCTTGTCGGCGCTCTCGGCCTCGCCGTCGCCTTCCGACACGCCCAGCTGGCGAGTGTAGCGGCATTCCGGATAGTTCGAGCAGCCGATGAAGGCGCCGAACTTGCCGGTCTTCAGGGACAGCTGCCCCGTGCCGCAGGTCGGGCACAGGCGCGGGTTCGAGCCGTCGCCCTTGTCGGGGAAGATGTGCGGGCCCAGGGCCTCGTTCAGGGCGTCCAGGACGTTGGTGGTGCGCAGCTCGGCGATCTCGCCGACGGCGGCGTGGAAGTCCTTCCAGAAGTCGCGGAGGAACTGCTTCCAGTCAAGCTTGCCGTCCGACACGAGGTCCAGCTGCTCTTCCAGAGCGGCCGTGAAGTCATATTCGACGTAGCGCTTGAAGAACTGCTCCAGGAACGCCGTGACCAGACGGCCCTTGTCCTCGGGGATGAAGCGCTGCTTCTCCATGCGGACATATTCGCGGTCGCGCAGCACGCCCAGCACCGAGGCGTAGGTCGACGGACGGCCGATGCCCAGCTCTTCCATCTTCTTGACGAGGCTGGCTTCCGAATAGCGCGGCGGCGGTTCGGTGAAGTGCTGGTCGGCGCGGCTTTCGATGACCTTGGCCGCCGCGCCCTCGGTGATGGCGGGCAGGCGGGCGCTGTCCTCGTCGCCCTCGTCATCGCGGCCCTCTTCGTAGACCGCGAGATAGCCGGGGAACTGCACCACCTGGCCGGTGGCGCGCAGACCGGTCTTGCCGTCGGCGCTTTCCAGGTCGACCGTGGTGCGCTCGATGCGGGCGCTTTCCATCTGCGAGGCGATCGTGCGCTTCCAGATCAGCTCGTACAGGCGGCCCAGCTCCGGCTCCAGGCGCAGCGAGCCCGGATTGCGGTTCAGGCTGGTCGGGCGGATGGCCTCGTGGGCCTCCTGGGCGTTCTTGGCCTTGGACTTATAGAGGCGCGGGGTGTCGGGGACATAGTCCGCGCCATAGACCTTGCCGATCACGTCGCGGGCTTCGGTGATAGCTTCCGGCGCCATCGAGACGCCGTCGGTCCGCATGTAGGTGATGAGACCCACGGTCTCGCCACCGATGTCGACGCCTTCGTACAGCTTCTGCGCCGCCTGCATGGTGCGCTGGGCCGAGAAGCCGAGCTTGCGGGCGGCTTCCTGCTGCAGGGTCGAGGTGGTGAAGGGCGGGGCGGGGGACCGCTTGCCGGGCTTCTTCTCGACCGCTGAGATCTTGAAGGTCGCGCCTTCCACGGCGGCCTTGGCGGCCATGGCGGCGGTCTCATTGCCAAGGTCGAACTTGGTGAGCCGCTTGCCCTCGTGCTTGACCATCCGAGCGATGAAGGGATCGCCGCCAGAGGAGACGTCGGCCTCGACGCTCCAGTATTCCTGGGTCTTGAAGCACTCGATCTCGAGCTCGCGGTCGACGACCAGGCGCAGGGCCACCGACTGAACGCGGCCGGCCGAGCGCGAACCCGGGAGCTTCCGCCACAGCACGGGCGAAAGGGTGAAACCGACCAGATAGTCGAGGGCGCGGCGGGCCAGATAGGCCTCGACTAGCTCCATGTCGAGGTCGCGCGGGGCCTTCATGGCCTCGGTCACGGCGGTCTTGGTGATGGCGTTGAAGGTGACGCGCTGGACCGACTTGTCCTTCAGCGCCTTCTTCTTATTGAGCACTTCCAGCACGTGCCAGCTGATCGCTTCGCCTTCGCGATCCGGGTCGGTGGCCAGAATCAGGCGGTCGGCCTTCTTCAGAGCGTCGACGATGTCGCTGACGCGCTTGGAGGCCTTGGCGTCGACTTCCCAGCTCATGGCGAAGTCGTTGTCGGGCTCCACCGAGCCGTCCTTGGAAGGCAGGTCGCGGATATGGCCGTAGGAAGCGAGAACCGTGTAGTCGGACCCGAGGTACTTGTTGATGGTCTTGGCCTTGGCCGGGCTCTCGACGACGACGACGTTCATTCTAACTCTGGGCTGGAAGGCGGATCGCCCGGGAGGCGAGCGCCGGGGAAAGTGGGGCCCGCTTGGGGGTCTGTCAACGCGGGCTCTGCCGAACGGCCCTGCTTTGGGGCGCTGGTAGCCGCTTGTTAAGACGCTTGTGCGAGTTTTATGGCCTGGTTTTGTGACTGCTCGCCGATGGATATGACCGTCAATCGGATCGCCGCCGAGGCCTATGTCTCGCCGATCCGCCCGATCAAGCCCGTGACCTCGAACGCCGAACGCGCGGAGATCGCCGATCGGCTGAAGGAAGCGGTGCGCGCCGCCCCGGCCGCCGGGACCGGCCTGCTGGTGGACCTCAGCGTCTAGCAAGCTCGACCATTCGCCCATTTCCTGACGTGGAGCCATGGTCCACAGGCGCCTGGGCCGGCGCTTCGGCCTGTGGCGTGGCGAGCAGATGGCGCACTGGCGACGACGCAGCGGGAGGTTCGCGGCCCTGGTCGTGAGTCTGGCCGCGCACGCCGCGGCGGTGGCGGTGCTGCTGGCGGCTCACGTGACCCCCGCGCCGCCCGAGCCGCCGTCGGTGTTGGTGTCGCTGGTCGACCCGCCGCCGCCTCCGACGCCACCCCCTCCGCCGCCGCCGCCCGCGCCGCACGACGCGCCCAAGTCACCGGTTCAGGCGCCGAAGAAGCCGCCGTCGCCCGAAAAGCCCAAGGACGCCGCCCGGGCTGCGCCGCGCTCGCCACTGCGCGTGACCAAGGCGCCGATCCCCAAGGACGTGACGCCGTTGCCGGCCAGCCCCAAGCCCGCGCCGGCCCGCGTGAGGGGGCTTGGCGAGGCAGAG
>JAYRLX010000309.1:0-4884 GCA_041905125.1 Caulobacter sp.
CAGTCCGATCGGTCGTCTGGTCGGCGTGAGCCTGACGAAGTCGTGGTGATGCGCGGCCTCGGCGGCGTAGGTCTGGCGAGCCTGCTCGCGCTGACGGCTTGCGCCGATCAGCCGAAGGGGGCGTCGCCGATCCTCGCCGCCGAGGCCGACGCCTGCGCCGCGCTTCGCGACTTCAAGGGGCAGGGCGTCACGGTGACGGCCGCCACGGCCGTGACGCCCGCCCCGATCTGGCTCGCGCCGAACCAGAGCTTCTACAAGGGCAAGGCGTCCAAGCCGTTCTGCCGGGTTGAAGGCGTCATCGAGGGGCGGGTCGGCTTCGAACTGTGGCTGCCGGCGCCCACCGCCTGGAACCGCCGACTGCTCGGCGCCGGCGTCGGCGGAGACGCCGGGATCTACAACTACGCCGACCTCGGACGCGGCGTCGATGCGGGCTTCGCGGCGGTCACCACCGACAGCGGCCACAAGGCGACCAACGCCCACTGGATGCTCGATCGCGACGCGGTCGACGACTACACCCACCGCGCTCAGCACCTGACGAACCAGGCGGCTCGCGCCCTGATCGAGACCTATTATCGCCGCCCCGCCCGATACGCCTATTTCCTGGGATGCTCGGGCGGCGGGCGGCAGGCCTTGAAGGAGGTTCAGGACTATCCCGGCGACTATGACGGCGTCGTGGCGGGCGCGCCGGGCCCCAACATGCCGCCGCTGTCGGCGCGGATGATGTGGCAGGCCCTGCGTGATCAGCGGGAGCCGGCGGGTGCGATGACCGACGCGGACTGGACCCTGGTGGCGAAGGCCGCCGTCCAGGCCTGCGATCGCGATGACGGATTGGCTGACGGCCTGGTGTCCGACCCGTCGACCTGCCGCTTTGACCCGGAGATCCTGCTCTGCAAAGCCGGTGGAGCCGACGCCTGTCTGACGCCGGCCAAGCTGGCCACTGTCCGCGCCACCTATGCGCCGCTTCGCGACGAGACCGGCCGGGCGATCGACAGCGGCCTGTTCCCGGGCGTTCGCACGCGGCCCGGACCACCGTCGCCTCTGCTGCGGGCCATGTTCGCCGACGGCGCGCACGGCGATCCGAACTGGAACGCCGAGACCTTCACGATCGCCGGAGACTTGGCCCTGGCCCGACAGCGCCTCGGGAACCTCTGGACCAACAAGACCGACCTGAACGCCTTCAAGGCCCGAGGCGGCAAGCTGTTGATCTACCAAGGCTGGCTGGATCCGTCGGTGATCGCCCAGCAGAGCCTGGAGTATTACGCGGGCGTCGAGACCCAAATGGGCGGTCCGGGCAGCACGCGCGCCTTCGCCCGGCTGATGATGGCGCCGGGCGTCTATCACTGCCAGGGCGGGACGGGACCTGACCGCTTTGGCGGCTCGGCCTCTCCCGATCCGATCGGCGACCCCGACCATGATGTCCTCGCTGCCATGGTGGCCTGGGTCGAGAAGGGCAGGGCGCCGGAGCGGGTGATCGCCACCCAGGTGGAGGACGGTCGCGTCGTCCGGCAGCGGCCGCTCTGCGTCTGGCCCGATCAGGCCATCTACCAGGGCGGTGATCCGAACAAGGCCGAGAGCTTTCGCTGCGGCCTGCCGACCAAGCCTGGAAGACTATGATGCGCGTCTCGCTGGTTTCCATCGTCGCAGCGGCCTTGCTGGCCGGCGGAGCCTTCGCCGAAGAGGTCCGCGGCCCCTTGCCCGGCGGCGGCGACTGGGTGGTGGAGGCGCCGCCGAACTGGAACGGCACGGTGCTGCTTTACAGCCATGGCTATTCGCCCGTGCTGCGTCTGGCCGAAAGCGCGCCAAGAGGGCAGCGCGAAGCCTATCTCGCCCAAGGCTATGGCCTAGCCGCCTCGTCCTACTCGAAGGCGGGGTGGGCGCTAGAGCAGGCCCAGGTCGATCAGTGGACCGCCTTGGACGCCTTCGTCACGCAATACGGCAAGCCCAAGCGGGTGATCGCCTGGGGCGACTCGATGGGCGGATTGACCAGCATCGCCCTGGTCGAGCGACATCCCGAACGCCTGGACGGCGCGCTGGCGATGTGCGGTTCGGTGTCCGGCGTTCTGGGCATGATGAACACCGCCCTGGACGGCGCCTTCGCCTTCAAGACCCTGGTCGGTCCGGACGCCGGTTTGCAGCTGGTCGGCGTCGCCGATGATCGGGCCAACGGCGCGGCGGCCCAGGCGGTGCTGGACGCGGCAATGAAGACGCCGCAAGGTCGGGCCCGTGTCGCCCTCGCCGCGGCCCTCGCCCAGCTGCCCGGCTGGACGGATCCGGCTTCGCCCAAGCCCGCGGACGACGATTACGAGGCTCAGCTTGAGCAGCAGGCCAAGGCCTTCGTCACGGGCGTGTTCCTGCCCCGCAACGACCAGGAGCGTCGGGCCGGCGGGGTGTTCTCGTGGAACACCGGCATCGACTATGCGCAGCAACTACGGATCAGCGGGCGACGGCGCGCGGTGGAAGCGCTCTATGCGAAGGCCGGCCTCGATCTCGCCAAGGATTTGGCGACCTTGGCCAAGGCGCCGCGCATCGCCGCCGATCCATCCGCCGTCGCCTACATGGCCGCCAACTATACGGTCAGCGGAGACCTTCTCCGGCCGTTGATGACGATCCACAACATCGGCGACGGCATGACGGTCGTGGCGACCAACGCGGCCTACGCTTCGGCGGTGAAGGCCCGTGGGCGGTCGGCCAACCTGGCCCAGGGGTTCATCGACAGCGCTGGCCATTGCCTGTTCAGCGCGGGCGAACGGCTCGCGGCGATCCGCGCGCTGGAGGCCCGGATCGACACCGGACGGTGGGACGCCGCGCCCGCGACGCTGAACCATCTCGCCGAGCAGGCCGGCGACACCAAGAGCCGTTTTATCGCCTTCAGGCCCCCTCAATTCGCCCGGCCCTGCGCGCGCGGGGCTGCCTGCGCTGGCGCGCCGATCAGACCCAAGTAGGAGCGTTCATGTCCAAGCCCATTCCTCAGGATTTCGACGCCCTCGCGCCAGAAACCTTCGACAGCCCCTACGCCGTTTACGCGGACCTGAGAGCCAAGTGTCCGGTCGCCCATAGCGACGCCTGGGGCGGGTTCTGGGCGCTGATGGGCTATGAAGACGTCCGCCGCGCGGCGGGCGACGCCACGACCTTCATCACCTCGGTGCAGAACGTGGTGCCCAAGGTGGCCTTCACGGGCCGGCGGCCGCCGCTGCATCTGGATCCGCCCGAGCACACGCCCTACCGCGCGGCGCTGAATCCGCTGTTCAACGCCGCGCGGATGGCGGCGATCGAGGCCCCGACCCGGCGCATCGTCATCGACCTGCTGGAGCCTTTGCTGGCCAAGGGGGAGGGGGACATCTGCGGGGACTTCTCCAGCCACCTGCCGATCCAGGTCTTCGCCCAGTGGATGAACATCGCCGACGATCAGGCCAAGTTGCTCAGCGAGGTCGGACGCGCCTACAACATCGCCGTCCAGGCCAATATCGACGACGTCGTAAAGACGGCCAGCCTGCAGCTCTACGACATGGCCAAGGCCGTGGTCGAAGAGCGCAAGGCTCGCCCGATGGATCCCGCCGTCGACGCCACCAGCGCCTTGCTCGCGGCTCGCTACCAAGGCGAGCCCTTGCCCGAGGCGATGATCATCGGAACGATCCGCCAGGTGCTGGTGGTCGGCATCATCGCCCCGACGGTGATGATCGGCAGCATCGCCGTCCATCTGTCCCGCGACCAGGCGCTGCAAGCCAAGCTGCGGGCGGAGCCGGCGCTCATCCCGGCCGCCGTCGAGGAGTTCCTGCGCCTCTACACGCCCTACCGGGGCTTTGCGCGCACCGCCGTCACCGATGTGGAAATCGGCGGCCGCGCCATCCCCGCGGGAGAGCCGATCGCCTTGGTCTACGCCTCCGCCAATCGTGACGAGGCCAAGTTCGAGAACGCGGACCGGTTCGTGCTGGATCGGCCGAATATCGGCGAACACCTGGCCTTCGGGCGGGGCGCCCACAACTGCCCCGGAGCACCCCTCGCGAGGCTGCAGCTGCGCATCGCGCTGGAGGAGCTGCTGGCCCGCACCAGCGGCTTCGACCTCAACGGCGAAATCCGCCCCACGCGCTTTCCCGAGATTGGCGTCCTGTCGGCGCCGCTCGTCTTCAGTCGGCGCGGGACCGCCTGATTGCGCGCGAAGGGCGGCTTCCGCTGACGCCGATGCGGCAAGCCGCCTATCGCGGCGAGAGGATCTGGCCCAGTCGGTCTGGGCCTTGCTCAAGGCGTTTGAGGACCGGATACCGCGGACCAAGGTGGTAGGGGATCCGAACCAGACGAACGCGGTCGTCGGCCTTGACGCTCAGCAATATGGGCGCCGCGCCCGGCTTCGCCGCGGCGACGATCGCCGTCTTTAGGGCCTCGGGGGAATAGGGCTTGCCGGCCACCTTGACGATCCGGGCGCCGGCGATGACGCCGGCCTGGAAGAGCGGTCCATCCCAAAGCACTTCCTTGACCGCGCCATCCCAGCCGATCTCCGCGCCCAGCGAGAAGGTCAGCAGACTGGCCTCGGCGTCCTTCTCATAGGCGGCGACGTAGGCGGAGGGGCGAGGCTCATACGCAAGGCGCCAGCCCGAACGGCGCAAGCCATCGAGCGGCGCGCGATCGTGAGCGTCGAGGCGGGCGTTCAGAAAGCCGGCCCAGTCGTAGGGCGCGACTGCGTTCAGGGCGCCGACGACATCCTCGAAGACATAGGTCGAAACGCTCATCTCCCCGTCGTCCACACCGAAGAAGGCGCGGGCGAAATCGTCCAATGACCGGGCGCCGTTGGTGCGCTCGCGAATGAGGGTGTCGACGTCCAGCCAGAGCAACTGGCCTTCCTCGTAGTAGTCCAGCGACCGCAGCCAGCTGGTCGAACCCGTGCCGCCC
>JAYRLX010000310.1:0-4869 GCA_041905125.1 Caulobacter sp.
TCCGTCACGATTGACGGGAAGAACATGGTTCGACTAGCGTCTGGCGGAAATGACATAGTTCCCACGGATTCAGCCAAGGCGCTTCCCCATGCCCCGCGCGATCGGCTTCCTCGTCTATCCCGGCTTCCAGCTGCTGGACGCCACGGGCCCGATCGCCGCGTTCGAGATCGGCGGACGCTTCTCGCCCGGCGCCTACAGCCTGCACTTTCTGTCGCTGCGCGGCGAGCCGACGCCCAGCTCATCCGGCCTAGTCGTGCAGACCAAGGCGTTGAGCGACGCGCCGCCGCTCGACACCCTGATCGTCGCCGGCGGCGACGGGGTGAAGGTTCCGGCGACCTGCCCCGAGACCCTGGCCTATGTGCGCCGGGCGGGGCGGGTGGCGCGCCGCATCGCCTCGGTCTGTTCGGGGACCTATGTGCTGGCCGAGGCGGGCCTTCTGGACGGCAAGCGCGCAACGACGCACTGGAGCCGAACCCAAGACTTCCAGCGCCGCTATCCGAACATCCGGCTGGAGCCCGACCGCATCTGGATTCAGGACGGCAAGGTGTGGAGCTCGGCCGGCATCACCGCCGGCATCGACCTGTCCCTGGCGTTGATCGGCGCGGACCTGGGCGAGGCCGTCGCCCGCCGCACCGCCCAGCAGCTTGTTGTCTATCACCACCGCCCGGGCGGCCAGTCGCAGCACTCGGCCCTGATCGACCTGAGGCCCGGCCGCTTCGACGCCCTGCTGTCCTGGGCGCGCCAGAACCTGTCCGAGCAGCTCAGCGTCGAGCAACTGGCCGACCGCGCGGCCATGAGCCCGCGCAACTTCGCCCGCCTGTTCGCTCAGGAGACCGGCGTCACGCCGGCCAAGGCCATCGAGCGCCTGCGCGTCGAGGCCGCCCGCGCCCTGCTGGACAGCCAGCCGCTGCAGGTCGAGGACGTCGCCTTGGAAACGGGCTTTGGCGATCCGGAGCGGATGCGGCGAGCCTTCGTTCGCGCCTTCGGCCAGCCGCCCCAGGCCCTGCGGCGGGCGGCGAAGGCGGGCTAGTCCGCTCAGTCCGTGCAGTGGACGTCGTCGTCCTCCAGCGCCGCCTGGACGCGGTGGCCAATCGCCGTGCCGCCGGCGTCGTCGGCGGCGATATCGCCCTGGTCCAGGCGATCGGTCGAAGCCTCCGCCAGGGCGTCCTGCTGTTCCTGATCCTTGGGGTCGCTCATCGGAAATCTCCCACGCAACACGCGTGAAACTAAGACCCGAGGCGCGCGTCCGTTCCCTGCCGTGGCCCTTGGCGCGCGCGCCGGATCGGTCCAGGCTGGCCGTATGCTGTATCTCGTCATCAAGGCGGCCATATCCGGCGTGATCGTCGCCGCCGTCGCTGAGATCGCCAAGCGCTATCCAGGCCTCGGCGGCTTGGTGGCCTCGCTGCCGCTGGTCTCGGTGCTGGGCATGATCTGGCTGTGGCGAGACACCCGCGATCCGGTGCGACTGGCCGATCACGCGACGGGGACCTTCTGGTTCGTGCTGCCGTCCCTGCCGATGTTCCTGCTGATCCCGGCGTTGCTGAAGCGCGGCGCGCCGTTCTGGGCCGCGCTTACCGCCGGCTGCTTGCTGACGATGGCGCTCTACGCGGCGATGGTCTGGGCCGGACCAAAGTTCGGCCTGAAGCTCTAGAGCGCTTGGCGATCGCCGGAGCGGGGATCGTCGACCAAGACTCCCGAATGCAGTGTTCCGTCGATAGCGCGATCCCGCCAAGCGATCGTGCTGTCGTAGATCGGCGCGTCGAAGTCGATTTCCTGGGCGATCCACCCTTCCTCCTCGGCCGCGCAAGTCCAAGGGATCACGCCGTCCGGACGAACGATGAACGATGGCCAGCAGCTCCTTGCGGCGCTTGAGTTCGGGCAGCTGATCCACATGTTGTTGTTGGACGCGGCTGCGATCATGCCCGCCGGCATGGTGATCGCCGGAAGGGTCGTTCCGCCCGTCATCGCATGCCGCCCAACCTGAGCTTCCATAGCCGCGAACCGTTCCGCGGAAAGACCGCCAGCATGGAAGCCGTGGAACATCATGCGGACCCCAAGGCGGTTATAGGCGCGATAGAGCTCCGGATATCGATAGTCGTGACAGATCTGCACGCCGCAACGCACGCCTCGAACTTCAAAAACGGCAAAGTGCCCGCCGGGGGAATAGTGGGCGAGATCGCCTGTCAGTCCCATGGCGTCGCCCGCGCAGAAGCGCTTGTCGTAGCGATCGACCAACACGCCCGAAGCGTTGATGACGTAGGCGCAGTTATGGGGCTTCAACCCCGCTCCCAGGCGATGAGCCGAGCCGAGCACAACCCATAGATCCAGCTCGTCGGCCAGGCTCATGACACGCCGTGTCGCCATCTCCAGCTGGCGCCAGTCGAAGCCGTCGAAACTCTCGAAGTCCACGCCCGCATAGCCCGAAAGCGCCGCCTCGGGAAAATGGACCACGTCAGCGCCAGCGGACCAAGCCTGCCGCATCAATCGCTCGATCGCCTCTAGGTTTGCCGCGATGTCCGCCGAAATGGCGAACTGGGCGGCTGCTACGGTCAGAGACATCAGCCCCGCTCCGTCCGCAGCCGCGCCACCTCGTCCTGCAGCACGGCCAGCCGCGCGGCGTGCTCCCGGCACAAAACCATCAGCTCGTCGCTGCGCAAGGCGTCCAGCTTGTCGATCACCCGCATGATCTCCAGTTCCGCCCGCAGATTGACGGCGTAGTCATGCTCGGCGGTCAGCCGATCCTTCGCCGCCTGACGGTTCTGGCTCATCATGATCACCGGCGCCTGGATGGCCGCGACGGTCGACAGCATCAGGTTCAGGAAGATGAAGGGATAGGGGTCGAACACCAGGCCGAGCGGCTTGGTCAGGACGTTCCATGCGATCCACAGCAACAGCGCCAGGGTGAAGCCGCCAATGAAGCCCCACGAGCCGCCCACCGCCGCCACCCGGTCGGCCAGGCGCGTCCAGAACGTGCCCTCCTCATCCAGCAACACGCGAGGATCCGACGGCTGCTCGGCCAGGATCAGGTCGATGACGCGCTTCTGCACATCGTTGAGTTCGTCGTACGGGCGCCCCAGCAGGTCCATGGAAAGCTGGTCGAGATGTTCGTGGGTCATGCGCGGACTCGAAGGCTGAGGGTGGCGGAATCATTCTCGCCTATGGCCAAGCCTGACAAGATCGCCGCGTGGACTCTTGACCCGTTCGATCACTCCGCATCTGATCAGCGATAACAAGGATATCGGGAGGGGAAAAACATGGCCGCCAACGGTCGCAAGAGCATCTTCATCACCGGCGCGGCCAGCGGCATTGGCCTGGCCTGCGCCAAGCGGTTCGCGGCCGGGGGCTGGTTCGTGGGCCTCGCGGACATCGACCAGGCCGGGCTGAAGGCCGCCCTGGCGGCGATCGGTCCGGCCAACGGCTCGATCCATCCGCTGGACGTGCGCGACCGCGAGGGCTGGGAAAACGCCCTGGGCGACTTCGGCGCGGGACCGGCGGCAAGGCCGACGTCCTGTTGAACAACGCCGGGGTGGCGCGCTTCGGGGTGCTGGAGGACATGTCCGACGCCGACTGCGACATCCAGATCGACGTCAACATCAAGGGCGTGATCAACGGCGCCCGGGCGGGGCTTCCGCTGCTGAAGGCGGCCGGCGGTCGGCTGATCAACGTCGCCTCGTGCGCGGGACTCTATGGCTCGCCGAAGCTGGCGGTCTATTCGGCCACCAAGTTCGCGGTCCGCGGCCTGTCCGAAGCGCTCGATATCGAATACGGCCGCCACGGCGTCAGCGTCGCCTGCGTCATGCCCTGGTTCATCGAGACGCCGATCCTGAACGCCGGGGCGTCAGGCACGAACGAGCACATGAGCGACGCCCTGCGCGCCGGCGGCCTGGAGGTCTATCCGGTCGAGGACGCCGCGCAGGTGGTCTGGGAGGCGGCGCAGGGCAAGGCCCTGCACTACTTCGTGGGCAAGCGGGCGAAGCAGATGCGCTTCGCCACCAGCCACATGCCCAACGTGGTTAGGAAGCAGCTCCGCTCCCGGCCCCTACTGTCGACTTGAGGCCGTCCAGCGGCGCGCGATCGGTCGAGATCGGGATCGTCTTGGCGACCGGCTTGTCGAGGGCCGGCGCCAGCGCCTTGGCGGTGGCGATCGGCGCCGAGGCGGGCTCGGTAACAGGACCCAGCGGACCGCCCTGCCCCTGCGTAGACGCGGGCTCGATATGGGCGATGGCGCTGGCGGCGTAGACGACCGGCGGCTTGCCGTCGGCGGTCAGGCTGGCGATGTCCGAAGGCGCGATGTCGTCCACGGTCGGCAGGTGCGCGGCCGAGGCGTTGTGACGGCCGAAGCGGTAGAAGATGTGCATCCCCACTTGAGCCACCCGCAGCAGGCGCGGGCCCCAGCCCGGCGAGACGTTGGTGGTGTGGAAGTGGGTCGCCGAGCCAACCTGGTTGCTGATCGCGCCCGACAGCGCGCGCGCGGCGATCTTGCGAGCCCGGTTCCAGGCGCTGACGTCGCGGGCGTGGCGCATCGAGCCGTCGCAAGCGAAGCTGAACTGGCAGCCCGTGCGGTTATAGGCGCCTTGGAACACCACGCCGCAGATCGACTTCGGGAAGGCCGGATGGCGCACGCGGTTCATCACCACCTGGGCCACGGCCGCCTGGCCGCTGGGGGTCTCGCCGCGGGCTTCGTAATAGACGGCGTCGGCCAGGCACTCGAGCTCGCGCGAGCTTTCCAGGGCGTTGCCCAGTTGGAACGGACCGGCGGCGCCGGGGCCGAAGGCCGAACCGAAGCTGGCCCGCAACATCAGCGGACCGGTGCGGCCGCTCTGGCCGGGCATCAGGCTGGCGCCGGCGCCTTCGAGGCGGGCGGCCAGC
>JAYRLX010000311.1:0-4851 GCA_041905125.1 Caulobacter sp.
GCAGAGCGACCTTCACGCGGCGGCCGACGAAGGCCTCGCGGCTGGCCAGCACGCGGTCCAGCAGATCGATGAAGCCCTGCTCGGCGACCTCGGGCAGGGCGGCGGCCAGCGGCAGGCCGGTCACCTCGCGATGACCGATCAATTGAGCATAGGCGTTATTGGCCAGGTCGAAGACGTGGTTGGGGCCGCGCAGCACGGCCATGAAACTGGGCGCCTGCATGAAGAGGTTGCGAAGCTGGCGGCTCTGCGACTGCACCGTCTCGGCCCGGCGCAGCACGTCGTCGCCCAGCATGGTCGCCGAGCGCGAGCCGAAGGCGGCCTCCTTCAGGCGCTGAATGGCGGTGACGTCCTGGGTGTGCTGCAGGATGTAGCGGGTCGCGCCAGTCTCGTCGGGGATCGGCGTGTGGGTCGCGCTCCAGATCCGGTCCTCGAAGCCGCCGCCAAGATGCGCGGGCCGTTCGATCGCGTAGTGGATCAGCGGAAGTTCGTTGACCTCGCCCTTGTCGCGCGCCTGCGCCAGCGAGGCCTCCAGGCTGGCTCGGCTCTCGCCCTCAGAGGGGAAGGCGTCGAAAATATATTCGCCTTCAATATCTTCCCATCGTCTTTGGACCGTATCCAGATAGGCGGCGTTTGCTGCGACGTACCGGAGATCGCGGTCCAGCAGCATGTATGGCGAGGGGATGCGATCGAAGATGTCGCGAAAATCGATCGGACCATTCATCTGACGCGCCGCCTGCCCCGTAACCCGTCGGGAGCAACGCAAGCTGCGCCTTGCGGTTCCTTCAAGATACCGTCCTTGGGTTTGCGAACGTTTCTCAAGAGGGCGCCGTTTAATTGACAGCTAAGTCCCCGCGCTTAAAAGCGTCCCGCAACGCACAAAGGCTACTGAGGTTGGACCTCCCATGACCGACACGAGCCGGGGGCTGCCCGAGCGCCCGATGTCACCCTACACGCAGGTGTGGCGCTGGCATATTACGATGGCCTGCTCGATCCTTCACCGCGGCTGCCTGGTCGCGCTCTATGTGGGCGCCGCCATCCTGGCCGGGTGGGCCGCCGCCCTGGCGGCCGGGCCGAGCGTCTACGCCGGCTACCTGAGCATCCTGGGCTCGCCGATCGGCAAGCTGGTGCTGCTGGGCGAGACCTTCGCGGTCTTCTACACCGTCGCCTATGTCATTCGTCAGACCTTCTGGGACGCGGGCAAGGGCTTCGCGCCGCGCACCGCCGACATGACGGGCGCCATGTCGATCGCCTTCGCCGTCGTGGCGACGATCGTCACCTGGGTCCTGGCCGGCGCCAACGGAGCGTTCTGATCATGAGCAAGAACGACATCTATCAGCCCCAGCAGTTCCGCACGCCGCTGTCGCGCGCTCGCGGCCTCGGCGCCGCCCGCCATGGCGTCCATCATTTCATCACCGAGCGCGTCTCGGGCCTGGCCCTGGTTCCGCTGCTGCTGTGGGGCGCCTACGCCGCCCTGCGCCTGATCGGCGCCGACCAGCACACCGTCGCCCTGTGGCTGGGCCAGCCGCTGAACGCGGTGCTGTCGAGCCTGCTGCTGCTCGTCGCCCTCGTGCACCTCCAAGGCGCGATGCAGGTGGTGATCGAGGATTACATCCATCGCTTCACGACCAAGACCGCCCTGGTGATCGGAAACCTGTTCGTCTGCGTGATCGCCGGCGCCGTCGGGATCTTCTCGATCCTGAAGGTGGCCCTGACCGTGACCGGAGCCCATTGATGTCGGCCTACAAGTTCATCGACCACAAGTTCGACGTTGTTGTCGTCGGCGCCGGCGGCTCGGGCCTCCGCGCCGCGCTGGGCGCCGCCCAGGCCGGCCTCAAGACCGCCTGCATCACCAAGGTGTTCCCGACCCGCAGCCACACCGTGGCGGCGCAAGGCGGCATCTCGGCCTCGCTGGGCAACATGGGCCAGGACGACTGGCGCTGGCACATGTTCGACACCGTCAAGGGTTCGGACTGGCTGGGCGACCAGGACGCCATCGAGTACCTGACCCGCAACGCTCCGGCGGCGGTCTATGAGCTCGAGCACTGGGGCGTGCCCTTCTCGCGCACGGCCGACGGTAAGATCTACCAGCGCGCCTTCGGCGGCATGACCAAGAACTACGGCGAAGGCCCGATCCAGCGCACCTGCGCCGCGGCCGACCGCACCGGTCACGCCATGCTGCACACGATGTACGGCCAGTCGCTGGCCCACGACACCGAGTTCTTCATCGAGTACTTCGCCCTCGACCTGATCATGGACGACGGCGTCTGCCGCGGCGTGACCGCGTGGAAGCTCGACGACGGCACCCTGCACCGCTTCCAGGCCCAGATGGTGGTCCTGGCCACCGGCGGTTACGGCCGCGCCTACTTCTCGGCGACCTCCGCCCACACCTGCACGGGCGACGGCAACGCCATGGCCCTGCGCGCCGGCCTGCCGCTGCAGGACATGGAGTTCGTGCAGTTCCACCCGACCGGCATCTACGGCGCCGGCTGCCTGATCACCGAAGGCGCCCGCGGCGAAGGCGGCTACCTGACCAACTCCGAAGGCGAGCGCTTCATGGAGCGCTACGCCCCGTCGGTGAAGGACCTGGCGCCCCGCGACATGGTCAGCCGCGCGATGACCATCGAGATCCGCGAAGGCCGCGGCGTGGGTCCGAACAAGGATCACATCTTCCTGCACCTCGACCACCTGGATCCCAAGATCCTGGCCGAGCGCCTGCCGGGCATCTCGGAAACCGCCAAGGTCTTCGCCGGCGTCGACGTGACGAAGGCGCCGATCCCGGTGCTGCCGACCGTCCACTACAACATGGGCGGCATCCCGACGAACTATCACGGCGAAGTCGTCACCAAGGACGGCAAGAACCCGGACAAGGTGATCCCCGGCCTGATGGCCGTGGGCGAGGCCGCCTGCGTGTCGGTGCACGGCGCCAACCGCCTGGGCTCCAACTCGCTGATCGACCTCGTGGTGTTCGGTCGCGCCGCGGCCCTGCGCTGCGCCGAGATCCTCAAGCCCGGCGCCAAGCAGCCGGAACTGAAGGACGCCCAGACCGAGGCCCACCTCGCGCGCTTAGACCACTTCCGCAACGCCTCGGGCTCAACCCCGACCGCCTCGCTGCGTCTCGAGATGCAGAAGGCCATGCAGGAAGACGCCGCCGTCTTCCGCACCGGCGAAAGCCTGGACAGCGGCGTGAAGCGCCTGCAGTCCGTCTGGGACAAGAAGGGCGACATCAAGGTTTCCGACCGCGGCCTCGTGTGGAACACGGACCTGATGGAAACCCTGGAGTTCGACAATCTGATCGGCCAGGCGGTGGTCACGGTGAACGGCGCGGCCAACCGCACCGAAAGCCGCGGCGCCCACGCTCGGGAGGACTTCCCGGATCGCAACGACACCGATTGGATGAAGCACACCCTGGCGTGGCTGGATAACCAGTCGGGCAAGGTGAAGATCGATTACCGCCCGGTGCACAGCTACACGATGTCCGAGGACATCGCCTACATCCCGCCGAAGCAACGGGTCTACTGAGGGTCCGATGGTCGAACTCGCTCTCCCCAAGAACTCGCAGATCAAGTCGGGCAAGCATTGGCCGGCTCCCGCGGGCGCCAAGAAGGTCAAGACCTTCAAGATCTACCGCTACGATCCGGAAACGGGCGGCAACCCGCGCTGGGACACCTACGACGTCGATATGGACGCCGTGGGGCCGATGGTCCTGGACGCCCTGCTGTACATCAAGAACACCATCGACCCGACCCTGGCCTTCCGCCGGTCGTGCCGGGAAGGCGTCTGCGGCTCGTGCTCGATGAACATCGGCGGCCGCAACACCCTGGCCTGCACCCACGGTTGGGCCGAGGTCCCGGGCAAGGCCGTCCAGATCAGCCCGCTGCCGCACATGCCGGTGGTCAAGGACCTGATCCCGGACCTGACGCTGTTCTACGCCCAGTACGCCTCGATCGAGCCCTGGCTGCACACCGACACGCCCGAGCCGCAGACCGAATGGAAGCAGTCGCCGGAAGACCGCGAGAAACTCGACGGTCTCTACGAGTGCATCCTGTGCGCCTGCTGCTCGACCTCGTGCCCCAGCTACTGGTGGAACGGCGACAAGTATCTGGGCCCGGCGGCCCTGCTGCACGCCTATCGCTGGCTGATCGACAGCCGCGACGAGGCCACCGGCGACCGCCTCGATGCGCTTGAGGATCCCTTCAAGCTCTATCGCTGCCACACGATCATGAACTGCGCCCAGGTCTGCCCGAAGGGGCTGAACCCGGCCAAGGCCATCGCCGAAATCAAGAAGATGATGGTCGAGCGCGTCGTCTGACGGGCGCTCCAGACGATCCAGAGGGCGGCGGTTTGGCAACGAACCGCCGCCCTCTATGTATCCGCGCTATCGAAGGCGCTTGCCAATAGGTGACGCCGCCGTCATTTTTGACGAAAGGGAGGGCGTCATTGAGCGCTGAAGCCAATCAGAACGCATGCGTCGTCATCGTCGGCGCGGGCCACGCGGGCGGTTCGGCCGCCGCGTTCCTGCGTCAGTATGGTCACGAAGGCCGGATCGTCCTGATCGGCGACGAGCCGCTTTTGCCCTATCAGCGCCCGCCGCTGTCCAAGGCCTGGCTGAAAGGCGAGGCCGACGCCGACTCCCTCGCGCTCAAGCCGGCGGACTGGTACGGCGAGAACAATGTCTTCCTGCGCCTCTCGGGCGTGGCCGAACGCATCAATCGCTCGGCCAAGACCGTCACCCTCGCCTCGGGCGAGGCCATTGACTATGACTTCCTGATCCTGGCTACCGGCGCCCGCGCGCGGCAGCTGCCGATTCCGGGCGCGGACCTGGCCGGCGTCCTGGCGCTGCGCACGGCGGCC
>JAYRLX010000312.1:0-4834 GCA_041905125.1 Caulobacter sp.
TTGGCGCGGCGACTGGAGCGGTAGCCTCGGCCGACGGCGCGCCGCGCTAGGCGGTGGTCCGGGCGCGGTCATCAGGCCTGGCGGCGGAGGAGGCCCGCGCCAGGGCCGCATAGAGCTCGAAAGGATCGATCGGCTTGGAGACGTGGTCGTTCATGCCCGCGGCGGCGAAGGAGTCCCAATCCTTCGGCGCGGCGGAGGCGGTGACGGCGATCACGGGAATGTCTCGATTGGGCCCGCCGCCGGCTCGCAAGATCTGGGTCGCGGCCCGGCCGTCCATGCCGGGCATGTAGACGTCCATCAACACCACGTCGAAGGCTTCGGCTTGCAGGAGCTCCAGGGCCTGGTCCGCGGACTCTGCGAGGGTGGCGCGGACGCCGAACGGCTGCAGCACCAGTTCCAGCGCTCTGCGGTTGACGAGGTGGTCGTCGACGACCAGCACCCGCAGGTCGGCGATGGGCGGCGTTGGGGGCGCGTCCGCTGGCGCCTCCGCGATCTCCAGCGTGGCGCTGAAGGTGAAGCGGGCGCCTTGGCCGGACGGGCTGCTGGCCGAAAGATCGCCCCCCATCAAGCGCGCCAGCTCCCGGCTGATCACAAGACCCAGGCCCGATCCGCCGTGGTGGCGGGCGACGGCGTCGCTCAGCTGTTCGAAAGGGGTGAAGAGACGCGAAAGCGCGGCCTCCGGTATCCCGGGGCCGGTGTCGGCGACATCGATCGACAGCCGGACCGTAGAGTCCTCGATGTCGGAGCGCAGAACGACCGTGATCTCGCCGCGCGTGGTGAACTTCAGGGCGTTGGACAGCAGGTTGTTCAGCACCTGCCGAAGCCGCATGGCGTCGCCCATGACCCAGCGGGGCAGGGCCGAAGCACCCTTGACCCGCAGGCGCAGGCCCTTGCGCAGGGCTTCCGGGCGCCAGAGCCTGACCGTGTCGGCGATCGTCTGGCGTAGATTGAACGGCGCCCTCTCCACCGACATCCGCCCGGCCTCCAGCCGGGAGAAGTCCAGCAGGTCGTTCAACAGGCCGCGCATCATTCCGCCGGCGTCAGCGATCAGCTGGGCTTGAACCTTCGACTTGGCGTCCGGGACATCGCTGTGCAGCCGAGCGGCGCCCGCCATGATCGCGCTGATCGGCGTACGGAGTTCGTGGCTGATCATCGCGACGAAGGCCGACTTGGCGGCCACGGCCTCTTCGGCTTCGTGACGCCTGCGCTCGGCCTCGTCCTTGGCCTTGGCCTCGGCCTTGAGTGCGGTGTGCAGCGTGTGCGCCGCGATCGTCACCGTGGCGATCAGCAGCAAGGCTCCGAACCACAGGGCGTTGGCCAGGGGCGATCCCGGATTGGCGGACCGCGCGACGAACGGCACGATCAGCAGATAGAGCACGTAGGGCGCGGCGGCCGAGATGATCGCGGTCCGCCGGCTTCCGTTGATCACCACCACATTCAGCAGCGCCCCCGCCAACAACATGGCGCCCAGCGTGGGCGCGAACCGCGACTTGGAGGCGAACAGCGGCAGCGAGAGATACCCAAAGACCGTCGAGGTCAGCAGGGGGAGGGCGGTGACGGTGAGGCGTCGCCATGCGGCCTGGACCTGATCCGAGCGATGACGAACCCATTGGGCCCCGCCAAGTTCGACAAACTGCAAGGCCGCGTAGGTCGCCGCCCAGACCCAGACCCAGCGCAGGTGGATGAAGACGTCCAGGATCAGGGCGATGGAGAAGGCCGCGACCAGGCGCAGGACCATATTCGCGCGCCGCGAAGCGAGCACGTGGGCGGCCTGCCTTCTCTCCCTCGCCGCGCTCATCAGCGCCATTCCCTTGAAGGTCCGACCGGGGACCTCGACAGGAGATTAAGCTCGAAGAGCTAAGAGGGTGTGAAAAGAAACATGGTTGATCAATGACTTGGCCGAAAGCGGCCGTTTCCGCGCATCACGCGCGTAACGATCAGGCGCCGGGCTGCGGGGGGCGGGGGCCGAACACGCGGTCAAGCTCGGCGCGATCGACGCCATCGAGCTCCAGTCGTTTGGTCCGCGCGGTGTCGCCGGACACGAGCGTGACGGCCGAGCGCGGGATCTTCAAACGCTTGGCGAGGAAGGCGATCAGGGCCGCGTTGGCGGCGCCGTCCACGGGCGGGCTGGAGACGCGCACCTTCAGGTAGGGGCGGCCGTCAGCGTCGAGCGCCCAGCCGTCCGCGGCGTCGCGGCCGCCGCGCGGCGTCAGCCGTACCGCCAGGATCTCAGCCAAAGGGGCCGATCAGGGCCGCCTCAAGCGCCGGCAGGATGAAGATCTGGACGCCGCGCAGAAGCAGCAGCACGATGATCGGGCTGATGTCGACGCCGCCGATGGCCGGGATGAAGCGGCGGAACGGGCTCAGGATCGGGTCCGTGATCCGGTCGAGAACGGTGGCGACATTGTAGACGAACTGGTTGCGGCGATTGATGACCTCGAACGCGAACAGCCAGCTCAGGATCGCCGAGATCACAATGGCCCACCACAGCAGGTCCACCAGCGCGTTGATGATGAAGAAGACGAGATGGATGATCGGGGCCATGGGTTTTCCGTCGATAAGCCTGAGCTTCTTGCCCCGCCGGAACGATGCTGACAAGGCGGCGTGATAACCCCGCTTGACGTGACGGCTCAGGGGCCGTATCTCCGCCGCTCCTTGGGGCCGTAGCTCAGATGGTAGAGCGCCTCGTTCGCAATGAGGAGGTCAGGGGTTCGATTCCCCTCGGCTCCACCAAGGACTTCCCCGAAAGCGTGACAATCGCTCGAGCCGCCAGGTTCGAAGCTGCGCGATCGTGGACGTGGGGTGTGTGGGACCCGCGAGCTGCGACCACGCGCCACAGTCTTGCTTAACAAGATCGCCGATATCGAAGCCTAGCATTCGAGCACGCCCATGAGATTGGCGTCGGGGGTCGAATGCGTCAGCGCCGCTATCTTGCGCTCCAGGTCGGAGTGATCGTTTCCGCCGCCTTTGTCGCGGCTGCGCCTGCTCTCGCGCGCGAAGCGCTCGACAAGGCGATCGTCCTGAGCGGAGGCTATACGGTCGATGTCGCGGGCGTCGTTAGCGGCGGTTTGGCCAAGCGCGGCCGGCTGCTGGACGACCTGCAGCTGGGCGCTGACATCGATCTGGAGAAGGCCGCGGGCTGGAAAGGCGCCAGGGCGCACGTCCTGCTGCTGAACAACAGCGGCGCCATGCCCAACGACGATGCCGGCACTTTGCAAGGGGTCAACAATATCGAGGTGTCGCGTCAGAGAGCGCGGCTGTTTGAAGCCTGGGTGGAGCAGGGCTTCGGCGACAACGCCTCCGTCCTCGTCGGCCTCTACGATCTCAACAGCGAATTCTACGCCAATGACAGCGCCGGGCTGCTGCTGGCGCCGGCTTTCGGCATCGGGTCCGAGCTGGCGGCCACGGGGCCGAACGGACCGTCCATCTTCCCATCGACGGCCCTCTCCGCGCGCGTTCGCTGGACGCCGAACGAAAACGTCTATGTCCAGGCCGCGGCGATCAACGCCCACGCGGGCGTGCTGGGCGATCCCGGCGGCGTCTGCACCGAGTTCGAGCACGGTCTGCTGACCATCGCCGAGGCGGGTTGGCAGGGGCGCGGCAAGGTGGCCTTCGGGGCCTGGCGGTACACCAAGAAACAACCGGACATCCGGGATGTCACCGCCGCCGGTCATCCCGCCGCCAAGACGGCGCAGGGCGCTTATGTGCTGCTGGAGCGCCAGCTGACGGGCGAAGGCGAAGACGCCGTGCGCAAGACCACGGCCTTTGCGCGCCTCGGCCTCTCCGATGGCGACACCACGGCGTTCCGCGGCGGCTGGCAGGCCGGCTTGCTGGTCGAGCACGTTTTCGAGAGCCGCCCGGACAGCGCCTTCTCGGTGGGCGTGAACCAGGCCTTCCTGACGGGGAAGTTCCGGGCCAACGCCTTCGACGAAGGGCAGAGTCTGACGCGCGCGGAGAGCGCGATCGAGGTGACCTATTCGGATAAGATCGGTCCGGTCACGATCCAGCCGGACCTTCAGTACATCCGCAATCCAGGCGCCGACGGCGGCGTTGGCCACGCCCTGGTCGCCACGCTGCGGTTCGGGGTGGCGTTCTGACGCCACCCCGTCCGGCGCTTAGCTCAGCGCGGCTTCGGCGACCGCTTCGGCGGTGATGCCGAACTTCTGATAGAGCACCTCGAACGGCGCGGAGGCGCCGAAGCTCTTCATGCCGACGAACTTGCCGGTCTCGCCGATGAAGCGCTCCCAGCCCATGCGCACGCCGGCTTCCACGGCGACGCGCACCGGCGCCTTGCCGATGACGGAAGCCTGGTAGGCGGCGTCCTGCTTGTCGAACAGCTCCCAGCAGGGGGTCGAGACGACGCGGGTCGGCTTGCCCTTGGCCTGCAGGATGTCGCGCGCGGCGACGGCGACGCCGACCTCGGTGCCCGAGGCGAAGATCGTCACCTGCGCCTCGCCGCCTTCCGCCGCCAGCAGCTCATAGGCGCCCTTGGCCGACAGGTCGCCGCCCTGGCTGCGCACGTGCGGCGTCTTCTGGCGCGACAGGGTCATGACCGACGGCGTGCGAGCCTGCTGCAGGGCGACCTTCCAGCACTCGGCGGCTTCGACCGCGTCGGCCGGGCGGAAGACCAGCAGGTTCGGGATCGCGCGCAGCGAGGCGACGTGCTCGACCGGCTGGTGGGTCGGGCCGTCTTCGCCGAGACCGATGGAGTCGTGGGTCATCACGTGGATGACACGGGTTTCCATCAGGGCGCCCAGGCGAATGGCCGCGCGGCTGTAGTCGGCGAAGGCCAGGAAGGTGCCCGAATAGGGGATCACGCCGCCGTGCAGCGACA
>JAYRLX010000313.1:0-3101 GCA_041905125.1 Caulobacter sp.
CTATGCCGGCGAGCAACTCGGTGTAGGAGGTCATGGCGCGAAAGTTCGTTTTCTTTCGCTACGGAAGTCAAGCGGCCTTGGTCGTCCGGGATCTAGTGGAGCGTCGGCGAGGCGTCGATCCAGGCGTCCAGCGCTCGGGCTTCGGCCTCTTCCTCGACCGCCATCTCCTCGAGGAGCACCGCGGCCAGCAGCCATTCCTGCAGATCGTCCTCGGTCGCGGTCCCGTTCTCGAGGGCTTCCTTGACGGTCTCGATCAGCCATTCAACGGCGTCAGCGTGGGTCTTGCTCATGGTCTTGCCTCACAACCTGAGGACAAGAGTAATGGTTAAGACACCCGAACGCCCTGCGACATGGGGTCTTACCGGCGCCGCACGTCGCCGCAGGGCCCGCGCGGCCTAAACCGCGCGGGGATCTGACGCTTACTGGCCGCCCTTCAGCTTGCGGTCGAAGAAGTCGAGATGGGTCTTCAGCACGCTGAGGCCCTTGGACTTGCCGCTGCCGGCGCTGTGGCGCTCGCCGGGGTACAGCGCCATCTCGAACGGGATCGCCTTCTTCTGCAGGGCCGCTATCACGCGGGTGCTGTTTTCCAGGATCACGTTGTCGTCCGCCATGCCGTGCAGCAGCAGCAGGCTGTCGGGCTTCAGATGGTCCAGGCGGGTGTTGAGATCGGCATAGGCGTAGCCGGCCTTGTTCTCGTCCGGCTTGCCCATGTAGCGCTCGGTATAGGCGGTGTCGTAGAGGCTCCACTGCGTCGGCGGCGCGCCGGCCGCGCCGGCCTTGAACGGCGTGTTCTCGGCGGTCATCAGCATCAGGGTCATGAAGCCGCCGTAGGACCAGCCCATCACGCCCAGCTTGTCCGGGTCGACATAGGGAAGGCCGGCCAGGAACTTGGCGCCCTGCAGCTGATCCTCGACCTCGACCGTGCCCATGCGACGGTCCAGGGCCCGTTGGAACTTGGCTGAGCGATTGCCGCTGCCGCGGTTGTCCAGCTTGAAGATCACGTAGCCGGCTTCGAGATAGGTGCGCTCGGACGGGCTCTGCCAGCTCTTCATCACGCGCTGGGCGTGCGGGCCGCCATAGACCGAGACGATCGCCGGATACTTCTTGGCCGGATCGAAGTTGGTCGGCTTGAGGATCTCGTAATAGAGCGTTTCGCCGTCGGCCGCTTTCAGGCTGCCGAACTCCGGAACCGGCAGGGTCGAGGCGTAGGGCCAGTAGGGGTGGCCATCGGCCAGCTTGTTCTCCTCGATCCAGCGGACGCGCTTGCCGTCGGCTGAATAGAGCGCGGTCTGGGGCGGCGTCTTCGGATCGCTGTAGGAGGCCGCGAAGGCGCCGCCGGTGCTGGCGACCTTGGCCGACCACCAGCCGCCGGCCGGCGTCAGGGCCTTGGGCTTGCCGGGCTTGGCGTAGCTGACCTCATAGAGGCGGCGCTCCAGCGGCGTGTCCATCGAGGCGGCGAAGATCGCGACCTTGCGCGCCTCGTCGACGCCTTCCAGCGCCGAGACCGGCCAGTCGCCCTTGGTGATCTGGGCGATCAGCTTGCCGTCTGCGGCGTAGCGATAGAGGTGGCGGTTGCCGTCCTGCTCGGACGACCACAGGAACGAGCCGTCCTTCAACGGCTGGAAGTCGTCGGCGACCTCGATGTAGTGCTGGTCGGTCTGGGTCAGGATCGTGCGACCCTTGCCGGTCGCCGCGTCGAAGGCGATCAGGTCCAGGGTCTTCTGGTCGCGCGTCAGGCGTTGGACATAGACGGTCTTGCCGTCGGCCGACCAGTCGACGCGGGCCAGATAGATGTCCTTGTTCGCGCCAAGATCCAGCGCGGTCACCTTGCCCGAAGCCAGGTCGCGGACGAACAGCTCGACCACGGCGTTGGGGCGGCCGGCGCGCGGGTAGCGCTGGTTGACGATCGTCGCGCCGCTGGGGCCGATGTCGGCGCGCGGCACGATGTCGACGCCGCTCTCGTCGACGCGGGTGTAGACGATGCGCGCCTCGTCCGGGCTCCACCAATAGCCGGTGAAGCGGTCGAGTTCTTCCTGGGCGATGAACTCGGCGGTCCCGAACGACAGCGCGTCCTTGCCCTCGGTGGTCAGGGCCGTCTCGGCCCCGCCGGTGAGCGCCTTGATGTAGAGGTTCTGGTCGCGGACGTACGAGACGTAGCCGCCCTTGGGCGAGACCTTGGCGTCCACTTCGTCGCCCGGCGTTTCGGTCAGGCGCGAGACCTTCCCGTCGGCGACGCTGTCCAGATAGAGGTCGCCGTCCAGCGGCACCAGGATGAAGCGGCCTTGCTTGTCCCAGCTGTATTCGACGATGCCGCGGGTGGCGGCGACGCGAGCGCGTTCGCGACGCGCCTTCTCGGCTTCCGAGAGCTCCTTGGTCCCCGAGGACAGCGCCGCCGAGTCGATCAGGCGGTAGGGTTCGCCGCCCTTCACGTCCGCCGCCCACAGGTCCTGGACGTTGGCGGCGTCGGGCTTGCCCTTCAGATAGGTGACCCGCTTGCCGTCCGGCGACAGCGCCACGCCCTTGGCCGTCGGGCCCGACAGGCTCGGATCGGCGAAGATGCGTTCGGGGGTGAGTTTTTCCGCCAGGGCGGGGGAGGAGAGGGCGAGGACGGCCGCGAGCGCCGTGAGCGAGGGCGTTTTCATGGCGCGGGACGCTATGCGGGCGCGCCGCGGTTGTCAGCAGCGAAGTTGTTTCAGGCTTGAAACGCTATCGGCACATCGCGTTGAGCGCGTCCAGGTCCACCGGCTTGGGCGGGACAGGCAAGCTCTTGGCCTTCAGCGCGTTGTCCAGCGTGGTCGGCTGGGGCGGCAGGCTGGGATCGACGTCCGTCCTGTAGAACGGATGCTTCTCGGCCTTCTCGAGCGTCGTGAACTTGAAGCCCTTGTCGCGATAGAGCTGGAACAGGCGCGGCGCCAGACGGGCGTCCAAGGCCCCGGCGTGCATCAGCAGCACATAGGGGATGTCCTTGCCGTAGAGGGTTTTGGCCATGGCGCGGGAGCGATCCGCCACGGCGGCCGCGCCGTCCAGATAGCGCTTCTCCAACTCGGCGATGGCGGCCTCGTCGCCCTTGGCCGCGCAGCGGGCGTAGGGCTCGTTGAAGG
>JAYRLX010000313.1:3111-4831 GCA_041905125.1 Caulobacter sp.
TGGCGACCTTGTAGTGGTTGGCCGCCAGCCACTGGCGCACGGCCAGCTTCTTCTCGGGCGTGTCGCCTTCCGACAGGAACGGATAGCGCAGCCAGCGCCAGTCCTTGCCGGCCATCAGTTCCTGCAGCATCGGCTCGTTGCGGGCGATCTCGGCGGTGAACTGCTCCGGCGTCAGGGCCGCGAGGTTCTGATGCGACCAGGTGTGGTTGCCCAGCGGCTGGCCGGCGTCGCGCCACATCTTCAGCACGGGCGTGGAGGCGGGCTCGCGCTCGGTCTGCACGCCGTTGATGAAGCCGAAGGCGGGCGCCTTGGCGTCGGCGGAGGTCTTCAGCAGGTCGGCCGCGATCTGGACCCGCGTGACTCCGGGCGGCAGGGCGCTGTGGGCGGGCAGATCGTCCCAGGTGAAGGCGATCACCGGCTTGGGCGCGGCATGGGCGGCGGTGGCGGCCAGGGCGAAAGCGGCCGCGAGCAGGACCCGCATGGCTCAGTTCCCGAACAGGCTGAGCGGAATGGCCTCGGCCATCGCCTTGTAGCCCGCGAGGTTGGGGTGCAGGCCGTCGTTGTCGTAAGCCGCCAGCAGATGGGTCGGCTTGGCCGGATCGCGCAGGGCCTTGTCCCAGTCGATGACGCCGTCGAAGTTTCCGGGCGCGCGGATGAAGGCGTTGATCGCCTGGCGATCGGCCTCGCTCTCGGGGCCGGGATGATAATAGGCCGAGCCGCCATAGGGCAGGATCGTCGCGCCGATCACCTTGATCCCCCGGGCGCGAGCGCGGTCGATCATCTGGCGGTAGGCGGCGATCACTTGCTCGACGACGGCCTTGTGCGCTTCAGGCGTGGCGGGGGCTTCGCGGGTCAGCACGCCCAGGTCGTTGACGCCTTCCAGCAGGACCAGGTGGCTGACGCCCGGCTGGCTCAGCACGTCGCGCTCGAACCGCGCCACGGCGTTAGGGCCCAGGCCGTCCAGCAGCACGCGGTTGCCGCCGATGCCCAGGTTCAGGACGGCGAGATCCTTGCCCTTCAGGCGCTCGATCAGGGCGTCGGTCCAGCGCAGGTTGGTGTTGGGCTGGACGCCGTAGCCGTCGGTGATGCTGTCGCCGAAGGCCACGATCGCGCCGGCCTTCTTCGCCGTCGGGACCACTTCGACGCCCGCGATCTGGAACCAGCGGTCGGCGGTCTTGGCGCCGGGCAGGTCCGCGTCGGCCACGTGGTCGCCGGCCAGGACATAGGAGGTCGCGCGTGAGCCCGGATGGCCGGTCTGCACGTCGGGCGCCTCGACGTAGCGCAGGCTGATCGCCAGGCTGGTCAGCGGCGCGACCTTCAGCGTGACCGGATCGGACCAGTACTCGGCGCCGGCCGGGATGGTCACCTCGGCGCGGCCGGAGAAGGTGAGAGGGCGGTCGGTCTCGGGCTTGACGCGGGCGCTGTCGAGCGCGGCCGAAACGGCGACATGCGCCGCCTTGATGGTCAGCGGGCGGGTCCCGAAGGTGTTGGACAGGCGAACCCGCAGCTTGTCGCCGCCCAGGCTGAGCCGCACGATCTGGCGCAGGGTGGCGTCACGATAGTCTTCGGGGGCGAGGCTGTTCTTGGCGTCCGGCGCCAGCTGGGCGCTGGCCCAGGCGCCGACCCAGCGGTCCCGCGCCTCCGCGGCGTGAGCCGCCACCGGCAGGGTCATGGCGAAGGACAAGGCCAGGGCGGCCAGCGATCGACGCGTACGCAACAT
>JAYRLX010000314.1:0-4807 GCA_041905125.1 Caulobacter sp.
TGAGCCCATCTTCACCACGGCGGTCGGCGAGCGCTCGACGTTCCGGCTGGCCGACAATTCGGTCGTGACCCTCAGCACCGACTCCGCCGTCCGGGTCAATCACTGGGGCCGCGAGCGCCGGCTGACCCTGCTGAAGGGCCAGGCCTATTTCCAGGTCGCCAAGGACAAGACCCGGCCGTTCATCGTCGCCGCGGGCGACAAGTCCGTCACCGCCGTCGGGACGGCCTTCGACGTGCGCCTGGAGCCCGGCAAGCTGTCGGTGACCCTGGTCGAGGGGCGCGTGCGGATCGCTGGCGCGTCGCCCAAGGGCCCGCGGCAGGTCGAGATGGCCGCCGGCTCGCGCTTCGTGGCCGCCGACCGCGCCGATTGGACGATCGCCGCCGTCGACACCGCCAAGGAGTCCGCGTGGCTGCAGGGCCGCCTCGTCTTCGACGGCGAGCCCCTGTCGGCCGTGGTCGCCGAGATGAACCGCTTCTCGGAGCGCAAGCTGGACGTCTCGGATCCGGTCCTGGCCGCGACCCCGGTCAGCGGCGTCTTCAAGACCGGTCAGGTCGATGCGTTCGTCGCGGCGCTGCGCACCTACGGCCTGGTCGAGGTCGGCCGCAGCGACGACCGCCGCATCGAGCTGATCCGTCCCTCGCGCGGCGCCTGAGCCCGACGGGCAAGTTTTCTTAAGTCCCCAGGGTGAGGTCGCGGCCGCGCGCTGCGTCTTATAGATCGACCGCCTCCATTGTCCGGCGGCGCGATCCTTCGCTTTCCCGGGGAAACGTTCCAATGAAGCTGTCCACCCTCAAGCTCGCCCTCCTGTCCGCCACGGTGGCGAGCGGGATCCTGGCGCCGCAAGCCTTCGCCAAGCCGGTCACCGACGCCGAAAAGGCGCAGATCCTCAAGCTCGTCGACGCCGACGCGGCCAACATCAAGGACGCGGCCCTGAAGATCTGGGGCTTCGCCGAGGTGGGCTATCAGGAGACCAAGAGCACCGCCGTGCTGCAGGATCAGCTGAAGGCCGCCGGCTTCGAGGTGAAGTCCGGCGTCGCGGGCGAACCGACCGCCTTCATCGCCAGCTACAAGAACGGCCCGGGCCCGGTCATCGCCATCCTGGCCGAGTTCGACGCCCTGCCGGGCCTGGCCCAGACCGCCGATCCGGTGAAGACCGGCATCCCCGGTCAGATCGCCGGCCACGGCTGCGGCCACAATCTCTTCGGCGCCGCCTCGGTCGGCGCGGCGGTGTCGCTGAAGGCGTGGATGGTCAAGAACAACATCAAGGGCGAGCTGCGTGTGTACGGCACGCCGGCGGAGGAAGGCGGCTCGGGCAAGGTCTATTTCGTCCGAGACGGCCTGTTCAACGACGTTGACGTCACGCTGCATTGGCACCCGGCCAACAGCAACTCCGCCGTCCAGGGCGTGTCGATGGCCAATATCAGCGGCAAGTTCCGCTTCCACGGTGTTTCGGCCCACGCGGCGGCCGCGCCTGAGAAGGGGCGCTCGGCCCTGGACGGCGTCGAGGTGATGGACGTGGCCACCAACTTCCTGCGCGAGCACACGCCCGACAAAACCCGCATCCACTACGTGATCACCGCGGGCGGCACGGCGCCGAACGTCGTGCCCAATTTCGCCGAGGTCTATTACTACGTCCGCCACCCCGACCCGGCCGTGGTCAAGGACGTCTGGGCGCGGGTCGAGAAGGCGGCCGAGGGCGCGGCCCTGGCCACCGGCACCACGGTCGACAAGGAGATCACCGGCGGCGTCTACGCCCTGTTGCCGAACGACACCCTGGGCCGCGTGATGGACGCCAACCTGCGCAAGGTCGGCGGCATCACCTGGACGCCGGAAGAGATCGCCTTCGCCAAGACGCTCCAGACCTCGCTGGTCAATCCGCCTTCGATCGACACGGTCAAGACGGTCGAACCCTACAAGGTCGAACTGGAGGGCGGCGGCGGCTCGACCGACGTGTCGGACATCAGCTGGGTCACGCCGACCGTGGGTCTGGGCACGGCGACCTTCGTGCCGGGGTCTGCCGGTCACAGCTGGCAGAATGTCGCCGCCGCCGGCTCGTCGATCGGCGTGAAGGGCGCGGTCAACGCCGCCAAGACCCTGGCCCTGACGGGCGCGGACCTCTTCGCCAACCCGGACATCGTCAAGAAGGCCAAGGCCGAGCTCGACCAACTCCGCGGTCCGAACTTCACCTACAAGGCCATGCTCGGCGATCGCCCGCCGGCCCTCGACTATCGCAAGCCCGCCGGGGCTGCGCACGAATAGCGATCGCACCCCCCCGGCGATCGTCCGCGGTCGGCGCCCTCCCCCTTTGGGCGCCGGCCGCCTCTTTGCATCCTTTGGAGTTCACCGTGGCCGAGACCGTCATCATCAGTCGCGAGCGTTTCGAGACACTCAAGGGCGCCCTGCCGGCGATCACCCGAGAGCACCTGAACCAAGTCTACGGCATCAGCGAAACGACCTGGACCAAGCTCCGCCGCGGCGAGCCCATCAAGCTCAACACCTGGCAGCGCATTCAGGTGCGTTTCGCGCGCCTGGGCTCTGGGGCCTGCTGAAGCCCTCGACGCCGCCCTAAAGGCGGCGCACCGCCGGCGCGATGGTGGTCGCGGCCTATAGCACTTCAAACAGTCCCGCCGCGCCCATGCCGCCGCCGACGCACATCGTGACCACGACGTATTTCGCGCCGCGCCGCTTGCCTTCGATCAGGGCGTGCCCGGTCATGCGGGCGCCGGACATGCCATAGGGATGTCCCATGGCGATGGCGCCGCCGTTGACGTTCAGAAGCTCGTCGGGAAGACCGAGCTGGTCGCGGCAATAGAGAACCTGGCAGGCGAAGGCTTCGTTCAGCTCCCAGAGGCCGATGTCGTCGATTGTAAGGTCGAACCGCTCCAGCAGCTTGGGGATGGCGAAGACGGGGCCGATCCCCATCTCGTCGGGCTTGGTTCCAGCGACGGCCATGCCGACGTAGCGGCCAAGCGGCTCCAGACCGCGTTTTTCGGCCAGCTCCGCCTCCATGACGACGCAGGCCGAGGCCCCATCCGAAAGCTGGCTCGCATTGCCGGCCGTGACCACGCCATCTGGCCGCACCGCCTTCAAGGCCGACAGGCCCTCGAACGTGGTGTCGGGGCGAACGCCCTCGTCGCGCTCGAGCGTGACCTCCCGCAGGGAGACCTCGCCCGTCGCCTTGTCGATGACCTTCGTCGTCGCGGTCATCGGAACCAGTTCGCCGTCGAAGCGTCCCGCCTCCTGGGCCGCCGCGGCGCGGAACTGCGAAGACAGGCCATAGAGGTCGCAGGCCTCGCGCGTGACGCCATACCGCGTCGCCACGGTCTCGGCGGTGTCCAGCATCGGCATGTAGGCGTCCGGATGCATGGTCACGAGGCCAGGGTCCTGATCGACCCGCATCTGTGGGGTCTGCACCAGCGAGATCGACTCCACCCCGCCCGCGACGATCACGTTCATGCGATCGACGATGACCTGCTTGGCGGCCGTGGCGATGGTCATCAGGCCTGACGAGCACTGACGGTCCAGGGTCATGCCGGGGACCTCCACAGGGAGACCCGCGCGCAGGGCCGCCATCCGTCCGATCGTCGCCTGACCGCCCTGCGGCAGCGAACAGCCGAGAATGCAGTCGTCGATTTCGTCCGGCGCCACGCCAGCGCGCGACACCGCGTGACTGAGCGCGTGGGCGGCCAGGACGGTCGGCGGCGTATCGTTGAAGGCGCCGCGATAGGCGCGGCCGATCGGCGTGCGCGCCGTGGAGACGATGACGGCGTGACGCATCAGGCGTGCTCCGCCATACGGTCGGTGAACTGTTCGGCGCTGGCGATTTCCCGCTCGGATTGGAAGAAGCCGTAGGCCGGGACGGCCTCGCCAGCACGATCGGCCACCCTGCCCCACTGCTGGATCAGCCGCTCGCCGGCGCCGGGACCACCGCCGATGTAGCTCCCCTCCGTCAGGGTGATATTGGCGGTCGCGAAGTGACCGGCGCCCGCGCATAGGATCGCGCGGGTGGGCGCGTCGTCGGAGACCAGGGCCAGCAGGCCCGGGCTGACGAAGGCGGGATCAAGCCGCTTCAGGGTCTCGGGCGGCAACACGCCCTCGGTCATGCCCGTCGCGGCCGTTGGGGCAAGGCAGTTGACCCGGACGCCGTACTTCTCGCCCTCGATCGCCAGCGTCTGCATCAGGCCGACCAGCGCCATCTTGGCCGCGCCGTAGTTGGCCTGGCCGAAATTGCCGTAGAGGCCCGAGGACGACGTGGTCATCACGATACGGCCATAGCCCTGCTGGCGCATGATCTCCCAAACCGCCTTGGCGCACACGGCCGCGCCCATCAGGTGGACGTCCACCACGAGCCGGAAGTCATCCAGGCTCATCTTGGCGAAGGACTTGTCGCGGAGGATGCCGGCGTTGCTGACGAGGATGTCGATCCGGCCCCAGCGCGCCATGACCTGCTCGACCATGGCGGCGACCGCCGTCTCGTCGGTGACCGATGCGGCGACGCCGATCGCCGCGCCGCCCAGCGCCGTGATCTCGGCCGCGACGCGTTCGGCGGCCACTGGCGCGAGATCGTTGACGACCACCTTGGCGCCCTGGCTGGCCAGATAGAGCGCGTGGGCGCGACCAAGGCCGCCGCCCGCTCCAGTGACGATCGCGATCCGTCCGTCGAGCAACATCGATAACTCCTTTGGTTCGCGAGCCGGGGCTCGCCGTTTGTTCACGGGCTCGTCAGGGAGCGTTTTGTGGGAGAGAGCGCCCTACCCGGCGTCCTTCAGCCGGCGCCGTACTCGGATCGGAGCCGGAGCTTGTCGAT
>JAYRLX010000315.1:0-4794 GCA_041905125.1 Caulobacter sp.
ATGAACGCGACGCTCAGGCTTGCGCGGGAGGAGCGCAAGGCTGGCCCGCAATCCCTCGTCGTCCGCCACGGCGTCCTTTGGAGCCTTGCCTCCCAGCTCGCGCCGGGTCGTGTTCAGAAAGAGCGCCTTCTTCACGTCGTCATAGAACTGCCCCGCCCGACGGCTGATCTCGGCGAGGTTCAACGAAAGCCGCTCGGCTTTGTTTGCCTCGTCCGCCAGCGCCTCGACCTTCACCCAGAGCGCCTCGCGGGCCTTCGTCAGTCCGGCGGAACCTTGCGCGGCAAGCTCGCGGAAAGACGGCCCGCCTTCCGGTCCAGCCGAAAGCCAGGTCTGAGCGATGGCGCCAAGATGGTGTTCGGCCTGGACGGCCAGCGCCGCGACGCGGTCGTCGGCTTCCTTGGCGGCGCGCTCGGCTCGACGGCGCGCTTCTTCGGCGTCCGCTTGGGCCTTGCGTAAGGCGGCCTGCGCTCGGATTGGGCCCAGGGGCAGTCCGAGCATGTCGTCGACCGGAGGTCCGGTGACCATCCGCTCGAGATCACGCACCGCCTCGTCCAGCCGACGCCAACCCGTATCGCCCATGCCGATAAGGCGAGAGGGGGAGGCGCCTTCAAGACACGGCTGCTCGAACCAGATGTCGAGGTTGATGCGAACCTTTTCGGGCGACTGGTTCAGCAAGCCTTCGATCCGACGTCGCAACGCCTTTATCCGCTTGATCGCCTGCCGCTTTGCCTCGAAATGCGCGCGGATCGCCTCTTGCCGGGGGCCGGACACATGCCATTTGGGGAAGTCGAGGCGCCAAAAATCACCCTTCCGTTCCAGGGCGCGGAAGTAGCTCGTGAGTGCGTCCTGCGGCGCCACGAAGCTGGGCTCTATCGCCTTGACGGCGTTGACGGTGTCTCGATCGATGAACCCGCCCATGGCCGGCGGCAGGTAGCGCCGTAAAAGCGACAGCGCCTTCAGCGGCGTCAGCGGTTGCAGCCGCTGTCCAGCCGCCAAAGGCTCAACCACAAGCTTGTCCCAGAGAACGGCCTGCCAAACCTTCTCCGGAACGGCGAACGCCGAACTTGGTGAGGCAAGGCCGATGACGTCCGACAGCCCCAAGGCCTCGATCCTGGCGACGGTCGCCTTGTCGGCGGCGGAGGGGGCGATCGCCCGAGCGTCGCGAAAGGCCTGGATGAGCGCGGCCGTCTTGCGCTGCGCCTCGGCTTCCTGGCGCGCGCGGTCGGCTTCCGCTCTCTTCGTCCGCTCCTCGAAGTCGGCCTCGACCGCTCTGTTATGCAGCCAATGCCGCCTTGGGCCTTCCAGCAGCGCCTCGCGGATGGCCGCCGCGTCATACGAGGTCCGAAAGCGCGACAGGTCGATCTCGATCGCTTCCGGACCGGCAGCCTTGATCTTGGCGATTTTGGGGGCGCCACACTTGTGCGTGACGTAGACCTCGATCCAGAACTCGAAGCGTTCGCCATCGGCGCCAATCGCCTTGGCCACGAGGTCGGGGATGAGGTCGCCGCGCCGGACCTCCACCTCGATGTCGACGAATTCGAACCAGCGCGCCGCCTGTAGTTCGAGTTGAACACCGGGATAGGCGGATTTGGCTGGCGGCAGCATCACCTTCCCGGCCTTGAGCAATTCGGCCTTGGCCCACAGGTGAGCGTTTGTCTCGGGACCCCCGCAGCCCTCCCCGCCGGCGTTATGGCGGAAGAACCGCAGCCCGGTCTTGCTCTTGCACCCATGTACCGGCGTGCGGCAGAGCGGGCAGATCAGCGTAGGTCGCGGCTCCTCAAGCTGGTCGACCCGGACCAGGCTTCGATCAGGCCTTTCGGCGTAGACGAGTTTAACGCCCTTCTCGCCATAGTCGGAGTGGTCGACATGGCCGAGCGGAGTGATCCGCAGCGGCGCGGTGTCAGCGGCCGTGGAAGTCTTTGCGTGCAAAGCCGTCTTTCCGGTTTCGTGCAATCCCAGCTTGACCTTAGCTCACGACAATTCGGGACGTAGCGCCCTCTGGCGTAGAATGGCGCGTTCAAGCGCGACCGCAACGGGTCAACGCCGTCGGGCATGGGTGAGGCGGCGCGGTCGTCTCGCGGTGTGGTGGCCGCTTTGCCTGGCCGCGACGCTAGGACGCTGCCTTTCGGGGCGGCGCGCCATTGACTCTCCAGGCCTCCGGCGAGAGAACAAAAAGAGAACACGGAGATCGCCATGCCCACCCCACGCGCTCGGGAGCGCGCGACGACGCACGCCCCTAAACCCGAACGGATCGTCAATCGGATGACCGTGAGACTGCGTCGCGTGCGCCAGTACGGCGGCGAGGATCATGGCAAGACGCTGATGTTCACCTTCCCAGGGGGAACGCGGCGTGCGCACCGCAGTGTCTGCAGCTTCATAAGCCCCGAGCGCGTGCCGCCCTTCGACGGCGAGGACGCCTGGTTCGAGGTCGAGGAGGTGAGCGGCAAGCCCTGGTCGTTCTGGCGGGCCGTGCGTCAGGTCGCGCCGCCCGATGCCTGAGCTTAGCGACCAGCAGCGCCGCAAGCTGATGGCGCTGGAGCCTCACTACGCCCAGGCGCGCCTTGTCGATCTCTTCGAGCGCAAGTGTGAGCTGACGTTTCGTTGCCTGGCCTGCGGGACCAGCAAGACCTGGCGGCGCGACACCATGCTGGGTCGCGCGCGCGCCCTGCTCGGCTTCACCCTTGCGGAAATCCAGCGTCGGACGCCATGTCCGCGCTGCGGCGCGCGCATGGCGCAGCTAGCGGTCAGCGGCGTCTGGGAGCCCCTCGACCTCGCCGAGCGCTTTCGCTGGGAGGCGATCGAGGCGCTGCGGAGCGCGGGCGTCGACCCGCAGGCGCTAGGCTATGGCTGGCGCCCGCCGGAGCCGCGGCGCTGACGCATGGCCGACATGGACCCGCGCACCGGTAAGCTCGAGCGGCTGACGATCCGCTGCGCCTGCGGCTACAGCGTCACCTGGACGAAACAGGCCATCCTCGCCAAGGCCGGCCCTTGGCGGCGTCCCGCCGAACTCGCGCGCGCCCTGCGCTGCACGGTCTGCGGCGCCAAGGGGCGGGCTGGAATTTCCGGCGACAAGCGCTAGGGACCAGCGTCGCGAAGGGCCTGGGCGCGGCGGCGCAGTTCGCCGGCCACCTCGTGGGCCAGTCCCGGCCCGCCCTCGAAGGCCGCCGCGCCAGCCTCGGCCTCGTCGGCGAGGCGCGCGTAGTCCTCGGCGCTCGCCGGGACATATTCCTCAAGGATCTCGGCCACCGCGAAGGCGGCGTCATCGGAGAGAGACGACGGCTGGTCGTCGTTGCTGGGGCCGGGCATGGCCGCGAGACTAGCGGCCCGCGCGGCGCGCGACTAGGTTTGTGGCCATGACCGACAGCCAGCCCGACGCCGCCTTTTTCATCCTCGACCATGACCGATCGCTCTGGTCGCTCCCTTGGGTGGCGCGGGCCGATGTGGCGCCGGCCGAGGGGGGACCAGAAGGCGAAAAGCTTGTGCGCCTCTGGTTCCGGCGCGAGGCCAATCCCGAGGTCGTCTCGTCGGCCGCGCCAGTTGTCCCAGACCGGCCACACGACCTTGAAGCCTACAACCAGGGCCACGCGCCGCCGACCGTCTTCTGGCACGTCCATCCGCGCCTTGAGGCGTATGAGGTGGAGTACGATGACGACGATGGTTCGCACTGGTGGGCGAGACTCTGGCTCAAGGTCTGACGGGCGATGTGCAACCTCTACAGCCTGGAGACCGGCGACCTCTTCAGCCTCTGGCAGAAGGTGTTGCGCCTGCCCGTGGTCTGGGAAGGCCAGGCCTCCAACTTCGAGCCGCGTCCCGAGATCCGCATGACCGAGGTCGCGCCGATCGTCCGCCATGTCGAGGGGCAGGCCGTGGTTTCGATGACCCAATGGGCCTGGCCGGGGCCGGGCGGCAAGCCGGTCTTCAACTTCCGCTCCGACGGTCGCGACTTCGCCGACAGCGACCGGGTGCTGATCCCGGCCGACGCTTTCTACGAGTTCACTGATCCGCTGCCTGGCCAAAAGCGCAAGACGCGTTGGAAGTTCACCATGCCCCAGAGCCCGGTCTTCTGGATCGCGGGCGTCGCCAAGCAGGGCTGCTGGTCGATGCTGACGACCGAGCCAGGGCCTGACATCACGCCCTATCACGATCGCCAGGTCGTGGTTCTGACCGGGGAGCAAGGGCGCGACTGGCTGGACCTGACGCTTCCGCAGGGCGAGATCCTGCGCGCCGCGCCGGCCGGAACCCTGGCGGTCGCGCGTGACTTTCCGCCGCCCGATCTGTTCGGCTAACGCGATCGGCCGAAAGCAGGAGACGGTTTCCATGCGCTATTTCGCAATCGTCGAGTCCCATGAAGGCGAATACGGGGTTTCGTTCCCCGACCTTCCCGGCTGCGTGGTCATGGGCGTCGCGCCGGAGGCGGCGCTGTCCAATGCAGCCCTGGCCTTGCGCGACTGGTCCGCTACCTATCTGCGCCAAGAACCGCTAATGCCCACGCCCTCGTCGGAGCAAGCGGTTCGTCAGGCCTACAAGGGCGACATCGCGCTAGGCGCGGGGCTGGCGCTCGTCGCCCTCGACGAGGCCGGCGATGCGTTAGCCCCCTTGTCTAGGCTCTAGGCTCGAGGTCGAAATAAGGGGCGCCGGCGCCGCCGTCTTCGCGACGGTTCAGGGCCTTGTTCTCGTGTTGGCTGCTGATCAGCACTGACACGCCGCGATAGCGGATGCCGACGATGGTGTTGACACAGGTGGTCGGAAGGTCGGCCAGCGACATCTTCACCCAGGTCCCGGAATTGAAGGTGA